>NZ_JBBAXC010000009.1 GCF_037120725.1 Bacillus spongiae | reverse complement strand
ATTGATTACTATAATAACGACCGAATAAAAGTAAAATTGGCTGGCTTAAGTCCAGTACAATACCGAACTCAAACCAACCTAATAGCAGTATAACTAAAACTCTAACTTTCAGGGGTCACTACCGATCGGCGGTTTTTTGATTATTTATTTAATATACTCGTCCAATCTGCTAATGAATCGAGTAGTCTGCGAATATATTGACTAGTTCTTTCATCAGTTAATTGTCCTTGTTCATCAAATAATCCATGAACGCCGGAAATTAATACTTGTGGCTCTATCATAACGAGTGAACGAGTAGAAGTTAAGACTTGTCTCAGTTGAGCCTGCGCTTGAGCCGTACCAGCTCGACCGGGAGTTCCCCCCATTATTGCTATTGGTTTCTTCAATAGGGGTGCTTCTTTACCACCTCTTGAGGCCCAATCGATTGCGTTTTTTAATACCCCTGGTATTGATCCATTATACTCTGGTGTTACAATAAATAGGGCATCAGACTGGCGAATTGCCTCCTTAAATTCAGTAACAATCGAAGGGTCTCCTTGTTTTTCGAGATCCTCATTAAACATAGGAATGTCTGATAAATCAAAATCAATGATGTCCAAGTTGTCAGGAGCAAGCTTAGCAGCCTCACGAAGTAGAGCATGATTGTATGAATCCTTACGTAAACTCCCTGCAAAGCCTAATACGTTTATTTTTTGAGTATCCAAAGGTAATTCCTCCAATAATGTAGATTAAGTTGTAGTAACTTTTGCATATACAATAAAGAATATTGCTAATTGAGCCATTAGGATAAGCTTTGGCACAACGAAAATGAAATCAATGATCAACATGGTTAATAATAAAGTTGTAAATAATCCAAGATGGAAAATTTTTAAACGGTGATGTTTGTATCTATACAAGTGAAAAACAATTGTTGTTGCCAGAAAATAGAGTATGACGGATATAAAAACAAAGCCGATCATAAAGAAATAGTTTAACTCGTATGAATAAACCATGTTAATAGATGCTGCGATCATACTTAATGTTGGAAAAATTATTAAATGCCCATAAATAATGGATTGACCTGCAGTTTTAATAGACTTGTCTACCTTTTTATCAATGTTATCAAAATATTGCCACCACATCGCGATGATCACAACAAATGCAATTGCAGAGTAAGCAATGGATTCCCAGTCACCCTTTTCAGGTTGTAGGACGACAATGGTACTGATAATCGATTCACCAAAGAGAATGATGGTTAAAAGTCCAAATCGTTCTAATAAATGTCCAATGTTAATTGGAGCATTTACTACATATTTCCTTCCAATAATAGGGAGTAAAATATCCACAAATATGCCTAGGAAAAATACGAAATATCGAATCCATGAATCGAAAAATATGGATGAAGAGCCAATGATAATGCCAATCCAAAAGTATTTTCCAAAATAGAGGGCAACCTTTTGTTTAGGTCCAGTTTCATACCGCGACACGACAATATATTGCGTTACAGTCAGTATTCTTAATCCAATGTAGCCTACTAAGAATGGAAGGTAATAGGTATCGAAATCAACCGATAAACTGGATGTCATAATAAGGACAAAGAACATTTGCATGATCATAAACAAACGTTGATGAACAAAATCCTTGCCGAAGCGATTAATGAATACCGTTTGACCTGTCCAAGCTCCCCAGATAGGAATCATCATAATGAAAAATTTAAATATATATTCCGCGTGAATAACGCCGTCTTCTACATGAATCAGTACATGTGTTGTAGTTGCTATAGCTGCTACATAAACCAAATCATAAAATAATTCGAGCCAGGTTACTTTTTTTTCTTCCACTATTATCACCTCTTTCGTTTCATCGTCTGGTGCTATAATAGCTATAAGTTCTACTTTAGGTATTCACACAGTCGAATGGTGTGGTCCATATAAGACTTGAGCTACATTATTTAGCAAGAACGTCATGATAGTCGAATTTCTTATCAAACTGACTTTTAGCAAAAGGGCATAGAGGAATAATTTTTTTCTTTTCTTCTCTTGCTAAGCGTACAACCTCCTCCACTAAAGCTTCCGCAATGCCTTTCCCCCGTAGTTGTTCTGATACGAAAGTATGATCAATGATAAGTCGTTCTGTCCCTGTTTCAACAAACGTAATTTCTGCGATCATTTGACCTGCCTCTTCAATAAAAAAACGATTCTCTTCTTTAATGATTTTCTTCATCGTTACCTCCTATTTTTTACAACGGTTTCCACTTTATTTTGATTTTTCACGATTTATTTTCATGTAAATGACTATTATCACAAAACGGGCGATTATTGGATGAACCACAGCCACAAAGAGTTGCACGTGTACATGCAATGGTGTCATCCTTTTGCTTAATCGAGAGGTGTCCTTTTATAAAGATAGGGCCATTAGCAGTAGCTTTAATTGTTGTTTCTTCAGCGGGATTTTCTTGCATTCCTCCATCTTTACGTACATACTCTAATGCTCCACTTGGACACCTTTCGATGACTTCCACTATTTTATCAACGGTTGCTCCATCTGCATTCACCCACGGTTTTTCCTTTAAGTTGAATACTTCAGGTAATCCCCTAACACATTTCGCAGCATGAATACATCTTTCCTTATGAAAAAGAACATCAATGGATTTTCCGGTATATCGTTTGCTTTCTACCTTCATTTCAACTCACTCCTTTAAATTGGAAGTATCTTCTTTAGGAAATAATAGCTAAACAGCCAATCGAACGATACAACATACCTATTAGTGCATTTGAACTTAATAAGTATCATACAAAACTACAAAAATATTGTCAATTAAAGATATCTAATTTAAGAATATATAAAATTAGGATAATAATCCCTTGACAGTATGTAGCTGTTTTGTCAGAAACGCATATAATAGTATGCAATTTAGAAAAAGATAGAATAATCTGATCCTTATGTAGTATAATTGGTAATACCAATATGTATTTATGGTATTACCAAAGGGGAGGTGATTTTGTGAGTGAACGTTCAACAGACTTAATTGAAA
The DNA here is from genome assembly GCF_037120725.1 of Bacillus spongiae. Taxonomy (NCBI): domain Bacteria; kingdom Bacillati; phylum Bacillota; class Bacilli; order Caryophanales; family Bacillaceae; genus Bacillus; species Bacillus spongiae. Next base: position 184,590 of record NZ_JBBAXC010000009.1, on the reverse strand, counting down.
GGAAAGTATTAGAGTCTATTTTAGAAGGTGTAATACAACCAGGAGAAGCGTTGTTGTCAGAGAGAGACCTTGCTACACATTATCAAGTAGGGAGGCCGACAATAAGAGAAGTATTGCAGCGATTAGAACGAGATGGTTGGATTGCGCTTCGTAAAGGAATGCCACCTATAGTAAATGATTACTTGAGTAGTGGTAATTTGATGACAATCGTTAGAATGATTCAGCTATATGAAAATATTCCACATCATTTTTTCCAACACATGTTAGAGTTACGTATCTCCATTACCCCGGCATATACAAAAGATGCAGCGTCTACGCATCGACTTAAGGTAATTTCGTTATTGTCCAACATGGATGAATTAGGAGAGGATCCCAAACATTTTGCGGACTATGACTGGAACTTACAGCGAAGCCTTGCCAGTTTATCTCCTAACCCGGTCTATTTATTACTCCTTAACAGCTTTAATGACGTCTATCCTAAAATGGCTGAAACTTATTTCAGTGAAGAGATTTATCGGAAGTTATCAAGAAAATATTATGAGGCATTACTTGATTCACTTTTTCAAAATGACTTAGAACTGACAGAAAAAATTACAAGAGAAATGATGAAATCAAGCTTGGCGTTATGGAAAGAAAAAACAAGGGGGGAAAAGCATGAAATCTAAAGGATTATACCGTGATTTCTTCTTACATCCGGATATTTTTATTATGGTATGTGTATTTATTGGTATTGCAAGTTATGTCTTTGTACAGGAAAGTATTGGAACAATTTCCTTATTCTTTTTAGTCGGTCTTGTAACATTTATGTTTAGTGAGTATTTAACACATCGTTTTTTATTTCATTTAAAGGCGCCTAAAAATATTTTTTTTCTAAATTTATTAAAGCGCTTACATTATGATCACCATAAGTATCCAAATGATTTAAAATTGTTATTTTTACCTATATGGTACAGCCTGCCTAATTTATTTGTTTTAGCGACAATCTTTTATTTTATTACGAGTAACCTTATGTGGACATTTGCCTTCAGCTTAGGGCTAATCTGTATGCTATTGATGTATGAATGGAAACACTATATTGCTCATCGACCTATTAAGCCTAAGACAAAATTTGGTGTATGGCTAAAGAAGATTCATCTTCTTCATCATTTTAAAAATGAAAACTATTGGTATGGTGTTTCAAATCCTTTTGTAGACGTCCTATTTGGAACATTAAAAGATGAAAAGGATGTAGAGACTAGCCAAACAGCAAAGGATTTAGAGAAAAGAGCACATGGGTAAATGAACAATTGATTTTTTCTAATACGTAAAGTTGACGCCTTTTAGACAAAGGGCGTCCTTTTTATGGATTCTTAGGGAAATTTGGATGACTTAGAATTCATCTCGTTATGATGTATGAGCTTTTCCTTTAAGGTGAATTCTAAAACAGAGGAGGTGAGAAGGAATGGCACAAGATGTATTGTGTGAAGTTATGAACTGTGTGTATAATCAGCACGGGAAAAAATGTGGTGCTTCAGAGATTTTTGTTGTGAGCCATAAGGGAAATAAAGCAAGTAATAGTGAAGAAACAGATTGTAAGACATTTGAACCAGGAGTATAGAAGAAAAATGGTGAGACAATCAATCGCGTGATTGTCTCGCTTTTATATTATTGATAATAATAATCATTATTATACAAAAAACACACCTAAATAGGTGTGTTTAACTTTAGCTTGCTTCCTTCAACATCCTATTTTTTCGGTATTGTTTAAACTTTGAAAAGAAGAAGGATGTCATAACAATGGAAAGAATGCCAAGCAAAATGCCCATTAGTTGCAAGCCAATTAAATCTAATAGTGATCCAGTGAGGAGTAACACAACTTGAAAAATAAAACGATCAAGCATATTTTTGAATGAGAAAAATCGACCATGAAATTCCTTTGGGACTCTCGTTTGAAAAATAGTGGAAGCAGTCGGGAAAAAGCAGCCAACTGAAAAACCGAAAATAGCAAAAACAAGCACTGTCATCCACGGAATTTGAGCAAAATATAGCATTAGTTGTGAAATGCCGATGACAAATGAAAAACCAAAAAGAATTTTATAAGGAGATAGTTTTCCGCTAATTCTTTTGACAATAAAGGCACCAGTCATAAATGCAATACCTTCAGTAGCATAAATCCATCCTTTAATTGAAGCACTATCCTGCAGTTCACTTATATTGATTACGATTAAGTTAAATCCACCTATAAATAAGAGAGGGATAAGTGTCATAACAAGGGTCATGAATACAATTGGGAGCCCTTTAATGATGGGGAATACCTCTTTAAATCCCCCTTTTTTTCTCGTTTCACTTGAAAGGGTTGTTTTTGATACCGTTTCATTTATCGTAAGGAACCATGTTATGATGAATAACCCTAAATAGGCAATAAGGGATAGTAGATAGAGCGTAGATAGTGACATAATAACAACAAAAAGGCCAGCGATTGCTGTCCCTGCAATCCGTGATAAAGTAGAGACATTCATGTGAATGGCGTTCAATTGAAGTAAATCTTTTTCTTTCACTATTAATGGAATCGCTGCTTGAAGAGCGGGAAAATAAAAAGCCGCAGAAATTTGAATGCTGACTAAGAACACAATCATCCATATGACGGAATTGGTTTCAATGGCTATTAACATAATTAAGACACTAACAGATCGGAAGAATCCAGCTATGAGCATGACGGTTTTCTTTCGAACTTGATCTGTAATACGCCCAGCCAAAGGCCCAACTGCCAATCCTGCAAGTATCCCTGATGCAAGAATGAGAGATTTAACAAAATCAGAGGGTACTTTTGCTTGCATAAATTCTAAATTACCAATAATTCCAAGCCATAGTCCTAATCCTGCAATAAATTCCCCAAGTAGTAATATCCAAACATTTTTATTTTTCCACATGGTAAAACCCTCTCAACTATTTATTTCGACTCTCTAAATATACTACAAATAATAGGATAATTAAATGGTTGATTCTGTATAAATCATCAGTATTCTAAGATGGGATTTGGTTGGTTAAACAGGTGGGATGTTTCGTGTGGAGGCCCTCACCATCCAGCAGAAAGTAGTGTCAATTGTTCGACCCCCTTGTTAAACTGAGTGAGATAGATAATATTTTTGAGGAGATGAGAAAATCGTGTTCAAAAAAATTGCTGCTGACGCATTAGGGATATCTGATATTGGTACCATTATTTCTCCAGTCGATTATGATAAAACGGATGCTGATGATTACGTTATGCATGAAGATAATGAAAAAATTTATTTTTTAATTAAGACGAAAGCTGATGAATATTGCTTTACAAATCTTGCCCTTATCCATGTCGATGGTGAAAGTGCAATTTCTTCCAAGCGAACACTAAAGCGCTATCCTTATTTTCAACATAAAATTTCTGGGGTCGTACTTGAAACAGCTGGAAAAATCGATATGGATGTTGAAATAAAATTTAATATAGGGCCAATCAACTTTGATATTGACGTAAGAAAAGACCAAATTGAACAGTTAAAAGATTTATATAAGGCTCTGATTCAGATATCTGAGCTTACAGCCGAAAACGAATTATATATTAAGATGGCCTCTCAAAGTTTAGATAAAGCCGTTTCGGTGTTGCAAAACTCAAGAACAGATGATTCAAATTTAGCGAATACGTACCGTGAATTAACGGATTTTGGTTTTACATGGTTAACATCAGTACATGGACAGTATCATGTGAAGGACTTTGGAGAAGTATTTGAAAAATATATTAATAATTAAGTGGAAAGTTGCCGCCTTGCGGCAATTTTTTTGTTACCAAAAGTTGCAGGAGTGAAATAATGATAAAGAATGGATTGAGGAAGTAAACATTAGTCACTGGAATACAGGGGAATTCGTTTGCACGATAAGGTTAACAGTTGTTCAGACAATGAATCGTTCTTTGTCCTTACGTTAAAAAATGGACCAAATAAAAAAATATTATCTCCAAATTCTTTTGTATTCTCTCTACATAATCCTTTCTTCCTATCCTTCTCTAACATTTTTCATATTTATTACTTCGGAATGACTATTTCATGTTTAAGAATTTGTTAAGAATTCTGTTATGGTTCGATAAACTCTGTTCACTACACTAAGAATATCAAATAAAGCAAGGAGAGAGTAAAATGAAAAAATGGATTATTGCAGTAGGTACAATAGTAGTGTTAGGGATGGGATGGTATTTGGTTTCGCCGTTGTTTATTGATAAAGTGGTCGATGAAGCCCCGATAGTAGCAGGTAGTAGTTCAGAAAAGTCTGATGAAATGAAGGACGATATGAAAGGCGAAGAAATGAAAGATGATATGAAAGACGAAGAAATGAAAGATGATATGAAAGGCGAAGAAATGAAAGATGATATGAAAGACGAAGAAATGAAAGATGATATGAAAGGCGAAGAAATGAAAGATGATATGAAAGACGAAGAGATGAAAGATGATATGAAAGATGAAGAAATGAAAGATGATATGGCAAACGTGTTCAAGGGAACGTTTAAGGATGCTGACTCTTCTCACAAGGCATCAGGTGATGTGAAGGTGGAAAATGGTTACGTTCGTTTAGAGAACTTCGAAGTGACAAATGGCCCAGATTTACGTGTATACTTGGTAAAAGAAGGTCAAGAAACAAAAGACGGCATATCACTTGGTAAATTGAAAGGGAATATAGGAAATCAAAACTATGAGCTTCCAGAAGGAACAAAATTAATGGAAGGAATGCAAATTGTGATTTGGTGTAAACAATTTGATGTAGATTTTGGATATGCTGAGCTAAATAAAGGAGAGTAATACATGAAACAAAAGGTGCTACTAGTCGATGATGAAGAAAATATACTTGATGTTTGTGCTCGATATCTTGTGAGAGAAAACTACGAGGTCGAAACGGCAACAAATGGTGAGGATGGATTTAAAAAATTTCAAGATTTTCAGCCTGACCTTGTCGTACTCGATATTATGATGCCAATTATGAATGGCTGGCAGGTAGCTGAATTGATTCGCCAGGAGCAGGAAACCCCGATTATTATGCTAACGGCGCTCGGTCAAGAGCAAGATCGTATTTATGGCTTAACGATTGGTGCAGATGACTATATTACCAAGCCGTTTAGTCCGCGTGAATTACTACTACGAATTAAAAATGTTTTACGTCGTACGTATTCAAATCATCAAAAAGCGGATCAGGAGAACATCATTCGATCAAACGAATTAATGATTGATCGTAGTAAACGACAAGTGACGGTATCTGGGCATGAAATTGAGTTGACTGTAAAAGAATTCGATCTGTTAGCACTACTTGCTGAGCACCCATCTCAAGTATTTTCAAAATCTCAGCTAATTGATAAGCTATGGGGCTATGAATATAACGGGGATGCCAATACAATTAATGTTCATGTACGTAGGCTACGTGAAAAGATTGAAGCGGACCCTTCTCACCCTCAGTTTATTAAGACGGTTTGGGGAATTGGTTATAAATTTGAAGGAACTCACCATCATGAAGCTTAGAACATTATTAATCATTGCGAATGGTAGCTCCTTTTTGTTACTCTTTGTTTTTCTTATCATTTCTTATGATCAAATGTTTATCGATGATGATATTATATTGCTCCTTACAGGAATTACGCTGGGAGCTGGCTTATTGTCTTCTGCCGTTTATTGGTTTATTACTTCCCCGCTTTTTAAATCAGTCCAGCAGATGACGGCTGAGGCAGAACGAATGGCCAAAGGGGAGTTTGACATTAAGGTGACGGAGGCAGGGCCTGAGGAAATAAAGAAACTTGCCAATAATTTCAATCATATGTCACAGCAAATAAATGATATGTTTCAGGAGATGAAACAATCTGAACAGTTTAAGAGTCAGTTAATCGCGAATGTGTCACATGACTTAAGAACTCCCTTATCCTCAATACATTCGTTCGTTGCAGCGTTAAATGACGATATTATTGAAGATGCTGAAACGAGGAAGCGCTATTACGATACGATATTAGCTGAAACAGAAAAGCTTAGTTTTCTTATTGAAGAAGTTCTACAGCTTTCGCAGCTCGAAAATAAAAAAGTTCCATTTCAACCGGTTTTGACGTCAATAGACCAGCTTGTAGTGGAAACGCTGCAGCAATTTGAACGAAAGTTAGCTGAAAAGGAAATAGAAATTAAGGTTGAATTCGATGATCGCATTTCAATGGTGGCAATCATGCCATTACAAATTAAACGGGTGATGACGAATTTTATTCAAAATGCCATTTCTTTCTCTCCTGAAAAAACAAATATTATGGTGACGGTGAAAAAACAGAACAATAATTTTTATTTTTCTGTTTCGGATGAAGGGAAAGGTGTGCCGGTCGAAGAACAGGACTCTATTTTTCAACGTTTCTATCGGGTGGAAAAATCACGTAGTAAGCAATACGGTGGTTCTGGATTAGGGTTATCCATTAGTAAAGAGATTATTGAATTGCATCACGGTCAGATAGGTGTACAAAGTGATGGGTTTAGTGGAAGTAAGTTTTGGTTTGAAGTTCCTATTTCAAACAGTGAGAAGGAGGAGGAAATACATTGAAAAAAAGATATGTCGTCGTTGGACTCTTCTTTTTTGCACTCGCTGCTTTTTTTGGACCTAAACTGTATGCAAGTTTAACACAAAAATCGCTAGGTAGTGAACCAGTCCAATCGATTGAAACTTCGGAAGATCTTGCGGTGGCAACATTTGCAGGAGGGTGCTTTTGGTGCATGGAGCCTCCGTTTGAAAAGCTTGACGGAGTATATTCTGTTGTTTCAGGTTATACGGGAGGGGATGAAGTGAATCCTACCTATAACGAGGTGTCTTCTGAACAAACAAGTCATATTGAAGCGGTTCAAATTCAATACAATCCAAAAATCATTTCGTACGAACAGCTTCTTCAAGTGTTTTGGCGACAAATTGACCCTACAGATGAAGGAGGACAATTTGTTGATAGAGGTCCCCAATATGCAAGTGCAATTTTTTATCATAATGACGAGCAAAAAGAGCAAGCGGATAAATCGAAAATGGAGCTTGCCGATACCGGAAGATTTCAGCAGGAAATTGTCACTGATATCCGACCAGCCAAAACTTTTTACGAGGCGGAAGAATACCACCAAGACTATTATAAAAAGAATAATTTAAGCTATAAATTTTACCGAAATAATTCAGGTAGAGATGATTTTCTTGATGAAGCATGGGGAGAGGATCGAGAGCTTAAGTTGGAGACACAATCCGTTTATCCAAGCTTTACGGATGAAGAATTAAAAGAAAAATTGACGGATATTCAATATAACGTTACACAAAAAGATAAAACAGAAAAAGCCTTTGATAATGAATATTGGGATCATAAAGAAGAAGGAATTTACGTCGACATTGTGTCAGGAGAACCATTGTTCAGCTCAACTGATAAATATAAAAGTGGAACAGGGTGGCCAAGTTTTACAAAGCCATTAGTTGAAGAAAATATAGTTGAAGTTGAGGACCGAAAATTGTTTGTCGTTCGAACTGAAGTGAGAAGTAGACATGCAGATTCTCATTTAGGGCATGTATTTACAGATGGGCCAGAACCAACTGGACTTCGCTATTGTATGAATTCCGCCGCGCTGAGATTTGTACCAAAAGATAAGCTAGAAGAAGAAGGATATAGTGAATTCACACACTTATTTGAAGGATGAGCATGATGCTCATCTTTTTTTCTTTTAAAATTTACCTTTTCAAAGTGAGTTTTCTGAATTATAATGAAATAAATCTTTCAAATTGGAGTGTGAGTGGAATGTCTTTTCGTTGTGTTCGAAGTATTTAGTTTTCGGGCTGGATAAAACGCGTACCAGCTAAAAAGGGGGAAGTATGCCCTTTTATAAGAAAACTAAATCTTTGAACAGTGCGTTAGTCATTACATTACGATAAAACCAAGGCACTGGTCTGCTTATTTGCTAGCCGTATAGCCTTGGTTTTTATATTTGAAAGGGAGATAATGAAGATGAATGAAATGGAATATAAAGAATTTTATGACAAGGTTGGAAAAATAAACGGTTGGAACTTTAGTAAGCTGAAGTGTACTTCAGAAGGAGTAAAGTGGGATTTTTACGAACAAGTATTGAATCAATGCAAACATTCGGATGTACTTCTTGATATCGGTACAGGTGGAGGAGAGAATGTAATCAATATAGCTTCTTCATTAAATTTTTTAGTGGGAGTGGATATTTCCAGTGGGATGATTGAGACTGCTCAAACTAATCTGAAGAAATCAGATGTCTCAAATGTCCGCTTTTGTCAGGTATCTTCAGCTGACCTACAATTTCCTGATGAATTTTTTGATATCGTTTCATGTTGCCATGCTCCTTTTGATTCAAAAGAAGTGTCAAAGGTGTTAAAGAAGGGTGGAACCTTTTTAACTCAGCAAGTGAGTGAAGAAGACAAATTAAATCTCAAACAAGCATTTGGTCGTGGGCAATCCTTAAAAGAAAAGGATGGAATGTTAAAAGCGCAATATATGAAGGAATTACAAGAGGCAGGTTTTTCAGACGTAAAAGCCTATGATTATAATGCGAATAATTATTATCATAGGACAGAAGACCTCTTATTTCTATTAATGCATACACCGATCATCCCTAACTTCGGAAAAAGACATCATGATATGGAGATTGTAAAGAAGTTTATTGAAGAGAATCGAACGAAGAAGGGGATTCGAACGAATTCAAAACGGTTTATGATCATAGCAAAGAAGTAAAATCTAAGTTGTTCGTCCATCAATATTTAAGGAGAATAGACGGTGAGTATTCAATTAAGAGCAATTAATAAATATAATTGGGAAGAATGTATCTCATTAAAATTAGATGAGAAGCAAGAGCGGTATTTACCCCAAAATGTGTACACACTTGCGGAATCAAAATTCGTTGAGGATATGCATATTTTTGGAATATACAAAGGGAATCTAATGGTAGGGTTTGCTGCGTATGTGCTTGACGAAGATGGAGATATGAATATTACAAGATTGATGATAGATAAGAGCCATCAAGGAATGGGCTATGGTAAATTGGCTTTAATAGAAATAATCGAACAAATTAAACGTGATTATGAGAATAAAGAAATCTGGCTAAGTATCCATCCTGAAAATAATCATGCGATTTATTTATACAAAGCTGCGGGGTTTAAAGTTACAGAGACAGGTCTCGAATCTTCCGATGAGATTTTTTTAAAACTTGACCTTAATGAATATTGTTTCTATTAGATCTTTTATGAAAGACTTTTTTAAGTAAAACGACTAGAAAATTGTATCGTTTTGTTTGATGAACTCTTCGGACAGTCTAATTGGTTCGTTCAATAGTGGGTCTCTCTGTTAAATGTAAAAGTATAATAACAAGCACCTAATTCGTGGCTTAAGGTGCTTGTTTTGATTTTGGACAAAATGATTTGAGTTTTAGTAAAAAACAAGCAGTATTTTCTTTTAAAAAACTGAACCAACGTTAAACATTTTATGAAGAACGTTGATTATATTATGGTAAAATACAAATTAAGTGCTTTGCAATAGGAAGTTCTTTGTATGCTTACTATTGCCTGTAACGAAAAAAAGGAGTGGTTTTATTGGTCAATACAACAGAAGATAATGTGACACAACAGTTGAATCCTTGGCTATCGATATGGACGAGGCCAAGAGATACGATGAAGCAAGTGTATAAAAACGGTGGGAAACACATATTTCTTTTATTTTTCTTAGGTGTTTTAGTCATGACTTTAGATAATGCTACGGGTTCATATGAGGTACAAGAAGGATGGGCGTCGTTACTATTGCTTAATTCTCTTATGTACTTTATCATCACTCTTCTGTTATATTATTTTGTCAGTCCACCTTTAATAGCATGGATAGGAAGATCGCTTGGAGGGGATGGAACGACTGAAAGAGTCCGTTATGCTTTAGCCTATTCATTTATTCCTTATGTATATACCTTGGTAATCGTTTGGATCCCATTACTAGCTTTGTTTGGTTTTGAAAATTTCACCACTAATACGTCAACCATTGAGAGTAACATAATCTTGGCATTAATCTCTTGGCCACTAGGGTTAATCGATTTAATTATTGGAATTTGGGGTTTCTTTATTACGTTAAAATGTATAGGAGAAGCTCACGAGTTCTCTGCATGGAAAGCTTTTCTAACTGTACTAATCCCAATGATCTTCTTACTTATAATAATTTTTGTGATTGGACTAGTACTAGCTTTTTAAAGAAGTCTTCTTTTTCGTCTTATCCAATTGATGCAAAGCAAGTAATTAGTAGACGTTTGAAAATCAGTTTCTTACCTTATACTACTTAAGCAAAAATGCTGAGTTTTGATCAAAGAGGATGACTTCATCCATTTTTTATAAAGTGCAATAATAACCTATGAGATAACTAGTGAAAAGAGTAAATTACTTAATTGTCTAAGGGATTGATGGAAATGTTAAAAAGGTAGAGGATGAAGTTGTTTGTCTTTTATCTTTAAAGGGTCTTGCTCATAAATAAGGGCTTTCCTAGAAGGGAAAGCCCTTACTCTTTACTACCATATAAATACATCAGAGAGAGCTTCATGGAATAGGAAATACTAAATGTGCGTGAATAAAAGTGACCAATACTAGGTCAATATAGGATATTTAATCTCAGTCTGCCACACTATAATGTATAGCACATTATTTTATTTCAATATTAAATTTAGCAATTAGGTCTTTAAATGCGGGTCTTTCATTTCCATCACGTCCAACAACATGAGTAGCCGTTACCAATGAATTTAGAATGGCCTCTTCAGTAGCCTCTCCGACAGCTCTAAACGCCATGTCCATTTCTTCTTCATGGATCGTTGAAATAACCTGACAATGAGTGGTTTTTTCATGAGGGATTTTTGTTGCTGTAGAAAAGCCAATCACTACTTCACCACTGCCATGGGTCATAATAGAGCCTGTACGAGATAACCCTGTTACTGCTCGTTTAATCATACGGTTTAACTGTCTGTCTGTTACAGGAAGGTCTGTTCCAACAACTATTATGATAGATCCTTTATCCTTTTCCTCGTACGAATCGAGAATAGCCGCTCGCAATTCTTCTCCAACCGCTTTGCCATTTATGTTTAAGTCACTTAAAATTCCAAAGTTAGATAATACCAAAACGCCCATCGTATAGGTTCCGTGTTCTAATGGCATTAATCGTGAGGAAGTACCAATCCCTCCTTTTAAAGAATAACATAACATACCCGTACCTGCGCCAACAGTCCCTTCCTTAAACTCAGATGAGGCATTTACTAACGCTTCGAATATATGCTCTTTTTTAACAAATCTACCACGTATGTCGTTTAGTAGCATATCATTGCATTCACATATGATCGGATTAACGGTTCCTGTTGTACGGCCAATTTCCGGGTTCTGTTCTAGCATATGTTCTATTAATGCATCGGCTGCCGTACCAATACTTAATGTATTAGTTAAAATGATGGGCGTTTCTACTGCTCCTAGCTCCTTCAACTGAATTGTCCCCATCGTTTTTCCGAACCCATTTATAACATGACTTGAGGCGATTAATTTTTCTCTGAATATATTTCCTTGATGAGGGACGATTGCTGTAACGCCTGTTTGCATCTCCTTATCGCTTAGAGTCACATGTCCAACTTTTACTCCTTTTAGATCGGTAATGGAGTTGAATTCTCCTGTTTGTAACCGGCCTATTTTTACTCCGTAATCTCTTATTCTTTTCTGGCCTAACATACGTATCCGCCTTTCATCTCATTATTATAACGACACTACAATTTCAATCTATTCAAGTAGTTTATTCAATTATAAGGAATTTCTATATTTAGAACATCTAGAAAAATTGATTTCTTTCTATCTTATAAAAACAGAAGGGTATTCTTAAACGAGGGAGAAAAATTGGCTACGTACCTATCAATTTAAATTAGCAACAATCAATGGTATATAAAATGGCTTAAAGAATAAATTTAAAGGGATGTTTTCATGTTTTATGTTTTTATAGGAACAAACCACTATTGAAAAATTCCTACTTCTTAAGGAAGGGTTTAGGGGGCTGAGAAATGATTATTTATACTGTGAAACAGGGAGATTCGTTATATTCGATTGGAGAAAAATATGGTGTTTCCTACCATGAAATAATGAAGATTAATGGCCTTTTAACGAATAATATCGTACTTGGTCAATCTCTTCTGATTCGGACAAATATATATACTGTTCAGCCTGGTGACACTTTATACAAAATTTCTGAGATGACCAATGTATCTACTCAAGCTCTAATAGATACAAATGAAATGAAAAACCCATACGTGATTTACCCAGGAATGCAGTTAACACTTCCAAAACTTCCAATATATTCTGCGCATAGCGTAGGCTATGCGCCAATTAAGTCTTCTGAAGATATGGGGTATATAACATTAAGGAATACAATTCCTTTAGAGGAAGAAATAGCGACATTTTCGCCGTGGCTAACACATGTTCCTATATTTGATTATCAGCTGCAGGAAGAAGGCAATCTTAGTGAGCTTCAAGATGAAAGTGCAGTTAATGTTTTAATACAAGAACAAATTGTCCCATTAGCAACAATCACAGCATTTGACGAGGAGATTATTCATAACGTATTATCCTCATCAGAAAATACGAAGATATTAATAGAAAACATTTATCGAGTAGTATCAAGTAAAAAATACTCTGGTGTTAATGTTGATTTTGAAGCAGTGTCTGAAAGGGATAGAGACTTATTTTCTAATTTTTGCAGATTGCTAAACGAGCGAATGAAAGCGGAGGGCTATCTTACCACTATTGCATTACTAGCAAAGGAGTATGAGGGAGTCCATAAAGGGTTAGATTACAAAGCCATTGCACCAACAATGGACTTTGTCTTTATTATGGCCTATGATTTCCATTGGATGTTTAGCCAACCTGGTCCAATTGCCCCCATTAATCGACTAAGAACAGCCCTTGACTTAGCAGTTACACAAATTCCAAGAAATAAAATTATTTTAGGAACCGCATTATACGGTTACAATTGGACCGTTCCTTTCTCATCTGGTATGAAGGCTACTGCCTTTTCGTCCCATGCAGTAACTCAAATGGCTATTCAATATCAACTCCCGATAAAGTATGATATTGAATCTGCATCCTCTTGGATAGAGTATATCGATCAAGAGGATAAAAAACACATTGTTTGGTTTGAAGGTGTAAAAAGTATGAATGAAAAATTTAAGCTAGTACGAGAATATGGATTGAGAGGGGTAGGGTTTTGGCAAATAAGGCTTGAATTTCCACAGCTTGCATCGTTAATGAGTGAAATGTTTACCATTGAGCATAAGTGAGTAAATTGTAGACCGAGCTAAAACGTTGTTTCATATTAGCAAAGTTAGCCCTTTCGCCCTTTATAACGTAGTGTCATAGAATGAGTACGTTCAGCTTTTGTATTTCCCTTACTTTTTTCAGCATTACTATATCGATGCTTTTCGGTTTACATCAAAAAACACCTAAACCCCTTCTTATAAAAAGAATGAAGGAGTAGGTGTTTGAAGTATTTAGTAAATGAAAATCATCATTTAATACACATCACTGCGGGTAAACGAAATGAATGCAATAATAAGAGCTATTGCCCCCCAAATGGTTAAAACACTCATCGAAAAGCCGAGATTCATTCCTTCAATTGGTGCTCCCGTACCATTTATAAAATTAGTCATACGCAAATTTACCATAAAAAAGTACTTTGCACTTTCCCAAGATGATACCATGTTTGTCAAAATAGCTCCAGATATAAGGGTTGCTAGCATGACACCAAAAACAGCTGCTGTACTGCGTATTAATACGGAAAGCATTAACGTTAACGAGCCGACAATGATACCGACAAACCAAACGAGGCCAAACTCCATTAATAAATATTCCCATTGAGCAATTAAGTGAACATTTTCAGTAACGAGCTCCTCACCTTCGACAGAAAATCCTGTTAAAATGGGCATTGTCCACCCGGAATATCCAAATGCTAAACCGGAAACCCCATAAGAAATCGTCCCTAACAGTAAAACAATAAATGATACCGATAAAACCATAGTCAAAAATTTACTAAATAGAATACGCCATCTTTTCACAGGTCTAGTTAATAAAAGTTTAATCGTTCCACCACTTGCCTCAGACGACACAAGGTCGGCCACTACCATAACAATTAATAAGGGTAAAAATAAGTCTATCGAATTTTCGATAAACATTCGCATAAATGTAGGGGCGCCAGGTGCTGCTGGGTTAATGTTGTTTTCAAGATAGTATTCTTGCTGACTGACTTGGATCTGTAAATATTGTCTCCATTCATCTGAAATACCATTTGAATTGAGACGATTTTGTGTATCGATAATCTCTTGTTGAAGTTGAGATTGCCAATCCATTGAACCAAATCGTTCTTGAAACGTTTTGGCCTCTTTCATTTGGGCATATGTAAACATGGCGACGATAACGGTTATAATTCCCATTACGACATATAACCGTTTCTTCCGAACAAGTTTAATCAATTCATTATGAAGAAGGTTAATCAATGGACTCACCCCCGGTTAATTCGATAAATAAATCTTCTAGCGTTGGGATAGTGGTGTGAATGCCACTAACTTTCACACCTTCACTGACTAGCCTTTTATTAATTTTAGCTATTCTCTTTTCCTCATTTGGGGTAATCAATGTCCCTTCCTTTTCAAAAATAATGGTTGTTTCTTCTGAAAGAATGCGTCTTCCTTCAGTAAGAGGGCTTAACTCCCAAGCAACTCTTTCTTTTTGAGCAAGTAGTTGTTCAACCGAGTCAACAGTGATAATTTCTCCCTTAGAAATAATCGCAACACGATCACACATTAACTGAATTTCACTAAGTAAATGAGAGGATACAAGAATACTAATCTTATCTTTTTCTGCTAAATTACGGATAAATTGTCTCATTTCACGAATCCCTACAGGATCGAGGCCATTCGTTGGTTCGTCTAATATAAGCACCTTTGGTTTTCCTAAGAGAGCCTGCGCAATTCCGAGGCGTTGACGCATACCAAGTGAGTACGTTTTGACCAAGTCATGAATTCGATTCTGCAGTCCGACAAGTGTGACGACTTCTTGGATTCGTTCATTCGTAATGTTCGGAACCATTCGAGCGTATTGCTGGAGATTCTCCCATCCACTTAGATAAGAATATAATTCTGGATTTTCGACAATGCAACCGATATTGCGAATGGCTTTTGTAAACTGTTTTCGTAAATTATAGCCACAAATTGAAATTTCACCAGAGGTGGGCTTTATCAATCCAACTAACATCCGAATGGTTGTAGTTTTTCCAGCACCGTTCGGACCTAAAAAGCCAAATACTTCCCCTTCTTGAAGTTGGAAGGAAATGTTGTTTATAATGTTTCTTTTACCAATTTTCTTCTGCAAATTATTCACAGTTAATGTAGGCTTTTGGTTATTCATTCCCTTTTTCCTCCTCATGAAAAGTGATCAGTGATGAAATACGTTCTCCTATTAATTGGTATCCCTTCGAATTAGGATGAAATTGGTCGCTATATAAATAGTCTTGGACATTGAGTTGAAACAAATCAAATGTTGGTACTACAATGATATCTTTATAAGTGGCAGCTAACTCTTCTGTTTTAAAGTTCCAATCACGGACGGCGCTCGAGGTAAGGGCTGAATGGTCTAATTCGCTAAAAGGATTATAAAGCCCAATATGAAAGATCGTTGCATGCTTGTTTAGGCTGCGTAATGTCGAGTATATTTTATTAAGGTTGTTTATGTACTGGTTGACAGAAACGTCGATGGAGGATTCTGAAACATTCATCAGTGCCTCCCCGCCTTGAAAAAGGTCATTCCCACCTATTGATAATAAAATAATAGTAGATTGTTGAATTTGGCGCTGTACTTCGGATTGTTGAACTTGTTCTACTAGTTGTTGAGAGGTATAGCCTTTAATAGCCAAATTTGATAATTGAATCGGTTGACTGGACTTTTGAGTAAGGTCTTCCAGCATATAAGATATGTATCCATTTCCAGTGGTATCACCAGTTCCACGAGTGAGGGAGTCTCCTAGACCAACTATTAGTAGGTCGCTAGAAGGCAATAATTCATTACTAGACTGTTGTTTAGCACTGAAAGAAGAGGTACTACTAAAAAAATAATTGTTTAAAGTTAAAATAACTCCAGATGACCATAATATAGTAGAGAGTAGGGCAGAAATAGCAATTATTTTGACAAGTTTCATTGTCGGAATCATCCTTTCTTCAAGAATCCGAATGTAATAGTTTATTTATAACGTATGTAATCTAACCTTATTTGTAAAGAATTTCGATTTCAGTAAGCTAGATTACTTTTCAAAAAGAACTGAATAATAGTAAGTAATAAACTAATGGGATTATAAAATCAGACTGTTTTGAGAGTTAAAGAATGCTCCTACTATCCGTTCATTAGTGGAAGTTGTAGCCAAATAAAGTGAATTTTATCATCGATTAGAAAACCTTGAAAGGGAGAATAGTGAAGATTTCGACCAAGTCACCATGTTGTGCAATAAAACATCCTTTTTATTGAGGAAAGAGGAACAAGTATAGGGTGCTTTTGTCCCGATTACCAGTAATTAAATGAAAAGGCTAGATAGGAAGAAAAAAAAATCTATCCTGATAAAAGTAAGGAATATGCTAATAACGTTTCTCGAATTAAATTAAACAAAGCCCCTTCTTTAATAAAAGGGACTTTTCTCGGTTAAAACCCGATTAATTATTCACCGTATAGTCATCATATATGACATGTAAGTAATTTTCATCAGTATAAATGCTATAACCACCGATTTCAAACTTTGCTTCTATCTGTCCGTGTGTATCTTCTACTAACTTAATATTTTCAATTATTCCTTTATCTGTAAAATCACTGATATATTCTTTAAAGTAATCTATTTGAATATCAGAATACTCTAACGCAGCCTTTGTATGGAAGAGATTAATAACAAAAATCACTTCATTATCTTCTCTCTCAATAAACAAAATATCCGAGCTTTCTAATCCATATAGGATTCCGTTGTGCTTTGTTGCTATCTTTGCTAAGTCAGCAAATTTTTCACTATCCATGAGGTTTACCTTATTAGAAGTTGTACTTAGGCTGTTAATATCATCTGCCTTAACTAGTTCATCTGTGCTTGTTATAGAATCTGTTCCATCAGCTAAAGCATAATTTTCACTTGACGAGTCTATTATCTCATTCGTGGAAGTATTTTCGGTAGATTGTGCTGATCCTGGAGATTGGGTAGCTTTCGTTTCACTTGGAGCACCATGGTAATAAAATGCAGAAGTAATTAGGAAAAAAACAGTCAGAATTAAAATTATACCTTTCTTTTTCATGTTAAATACCCTCCCAAAAATTAACTTTATTATTACGTTTTTGTAACAAATATTACAGTTAATTTATAACATGGTTAGTAATAAGTGTCAATTACTTTTTAGTGAATGGGCTTTTATCAATTCACTAAACAGGGTCATACTAAGCGATCTATTTAATCATCTAAGTAAAATATGTTTGCTAATTACCACCAATAAGATTTTAATTGTAGGCCTATCTTTCTCTTGTCTATAACATAATTAAAAGGGAAGTAGTAAGGGTTATTTCAGGATTACATAACAAAATTCAGTGTGTTTATGGGAGGATCTATTCCAAAAGCAATTAATTATGGTTAAAGTATTATCTCAGTTTGGAAAATAGGGAATGTCATTTATATGAGTATAGATGTAGGGGTCTAGATGCTGATTATTCTTCACTCTTGTTAAGGGTAAATTTACCTTTTTAGGAGGAGTCACTTCTTTAAACAGGGTATAGTAGAAATATATCTAAAAAGATGTCCAATTGATAACTACTAAAATTAAAACTAATCTGTAGAGAAGTTAACGACCTCAAAACTATTAGGTTCTGTAGTCCAAGGTTTGAATAGCATTTCCTATTTCAGCATTCCTGACAAATCTCGGAACATGAAATGAGGCAAAGTATCTAATTCATCAAGAGGCAAATTTTTCCGATTAACCCAAGCTGTTTTGAATCCAAAATTTGTAGCCCCAATTATATCCCATCCATTAGAAGATACAAATAAAATTTCTTCTTTTTCGTACCCCAATGTTCTTAAAGCATGAAGGTAGGAAGCAGGAGTTGGTTTATATTGTTTAACGTCATCTATACTAATAATGTCATCAATATACGGTGAGAGTGTAGATGTCTTAACAAGGGGCTCTAGCATATCATGTGATCCGTTCGAAAATACAACAAGCTTCTTCTTATTCTGTAGTTGCTGTAAGACCGATTCAACTTCTGGAAAAGGACTTAATTGCTTATAGGCTTCAAGCAATATTTTTTCACTTTCCTCATTATAAAGTAATTGTAATTCGTTTAACGCATACTTTAATGATGAACGGGTGATGGAAAGAAATGATCTGTATTTGTCCATAAGTTGACAAAGAAAAGCGTATTCCAGCTGTTTCTTTCGCCATAATGTGCTCATTTTCTCGCCGTTTCCAGGATAAAGCTCTTCACATTTAGATGTGATGGAATAAACATCGAATAACGTACCGTATACATCAAAAATAATGGCTTTCATGTTTGGATTCATGAGTACCCTCCATCAGAAGATTATTGGTGAACATTCCTAATTATAAATCAGTAGCTTTTAGACAGTATGACCCAGGTAGCTGAACATACAAAACGGACGAATCTAGTCCATTCGTCCGTTTTGTGTGCCAGCGCTATTTAGAAGTAGGGATTGTATAGTTTAAGTCCCAGATTACATCAAAGCAATCTTTAATTTTGGCAAATTTTGCTCCCCAAAACGTATCCTGAAGCTCCATTAAAACTGTGCCCTTTTCAGATAGACGGGAGTAAATTTTTTGAATTTCTTCTTCACTATCCAATTCAAGAGCTAATGAGATATTATTGCCTGTTGTAACGGGTTGATTTAAGAAGGCATCAGAAAACATGAGTATGAATTCTCCCTTCATAAATCGAGCATGCATAACGAGGTCATCTGCCTCTGCTGGTGTTGGGAAATCTGCTTCACCGAATGTTTGAATGGAAGAAATCTCCCCTTCAAAAACGTCTTTATAGTACTGTAATGCTTCTTTTGCTTGGCCGTTAAATGTTAAGTATGGGGTTGCTTGAGAGTTCATTTCACACACATCCTTTTAAAAAGTGGGACTTGCAATCCTTATTATATATCGAATGAAGCTACAAAACAAGAACGTTTGTTCGATTATTTTCGATTGTAATCTTCATTTTTTGCGAAAAATAGAGATTTATTACATGGTTTCTGAATCTTACTATACCTCGCTTGTAAGAAAATAGTTGTTGCATGCGTTATGACGGAGAACGAGTGATTAATCATGCAAGTTGTTCCACTCTATTGACCATTCGTTTCATAATTAGGTGAATAGTCTCTAGAAAAATAGATAAAAATGGTATAATAAGCGTAATAAAAAAGAGTAGATTGCGAGGAGAAATCATGTCACTAACAAATAAGCGGTGGTTTCGGTCGATGATTGCCATCATTTTAAGCTTAATCATTATTTTTTTATTAGATAAAGTGAGTTTTATCTTTACTCCGTTAACGGTGTTGTTAAAAACGATTTTTCTACCATTTGTCGTAGCGGGAATATTATTTTATTTATGTCGACCGTTGGTGAGTTATTTAGAAAGGAATAAAGTGCCAAAGGGAATTGCCATCATTACGGCCTATATTGCCATTGTGCTAGTGATATTCGGGATGACGAGGCTTATTGGGCCTGTTGTGAACGATCAGTTAGATCGATTTGTACAAAATATTCCTGAAATGACGGAAGCGATTAAAGAGGTGGTAGAGTATGTTAATGAAAATCAAGAAGAAATCATCCCTCAATCGTTGAAAGACTATAGTAAAAACTTAAGTAATAATATTGAAAGCTATGACATAGAAGGATACATATCCAGCTGGTCTTTAGGCATTATCTCTTTCGTGACGGGAATCGTAAATACGATTATTTATTTAATATTAGTTCCTTTTATATTATTTTATATGTTAAAGGATAGTAATCGCTTTGTTCCTTTTATCTCTAAATTCTTTCCGCAAAATAAACGGAGTGATGTGAAGGATGTTTTTGGGGCAATGGATAAGACGATTTCCTCTTATATTCAGGGGCAAGTGTTTGTAAGTATTTGCATTGGTACTCTTTTGTTAATAGGGTACTTAGTTATTGACCTTGAATATTCTATTGTATTAGCGCTATTCGGAATGTTTACAAATGTGATTCCTTTCATTGGTCCGTTTATTGCGGTGATACCAGCGCTATTGGTTGCCCTTTTTCAAGATCCGATTATGGTATTCTATGTTGCTATCATCATGATAGTTGCACAGCAAGTAGAAGGGAATATCATCTCGCCACAAGTCATGGGGAAAACCTTACAAATTCATCCATTAACGATTATCGTGTTAATTTTATTTGCAGGAAATTTAATTGGTTTTATCGGGATCATCTTTGTGATTCCTGTATACGCGGTCTCGAAGACTGTCGTCACTCATTTATATAAATTAATTGTCTCTAGTTAATGGACTATGAAGGTAATTCGTGATGGCTATTTTGGATTTTTGTGTCATTTTGGTGAAGGAAGCGTTTATGAACTGAAACCGAAAGCTATAGAAAAGTGGATGGTATTCGTGTAGTGTCCATACAAATACAGTGAATAAAAAAGCGAGCTCAATTTGAGCTCGCTTTTTTATTAGATTGCTTTAGCTGTAAGGTCTACACTAATATTTCCTTTTGTAGCTTTAGAGTATGGACATACAGTGTGAGCTGTGTTGACAAGCTGCTCAGCTTCTTCTTGTGATACACCTTTAATCGTAACCATCATGTTAACAGATAAGCCGAAGCCGCCATCTGTGTCTTTTCCGATTGAAACTTCTGCTGTTACTTCGCTTTCAATTTGCTTACGTGCTTGACGAGCTACTAAGTTGAGTGCTGAATCAAAGCAAGCAGAATATCCTGCTGCAAATAATTGTTCAGGGTTTGTTCCCTCACCACCTGCTCCACCTAATCCTTTTGGCATGGAAAGAGAAAAGTCAATCGTACCATCTGATGAAGTAACTTTCCCTTGGCGTCCTCCAGCTGTTGTAGCACTTGCGGTATATAATGCATTCATGTTTAATTCCTCCTAGATTTAATAGTTAAGTATTTTCATTTCTTATAATACATTTAGCCTTAATTAATTGCAAGTAATTAGATTGTGCAAAATGAAAAAAGTTTTGATTAAGATTTTATTTAGAAGAAAACGTTTTGTTTCGTTGCACAGTAATTGTAAAAAATCCACTGTTTGAAAACGCAAAAAACCAACTGAATGTTATTGTTCAGTTGGTTTTTCTCGTACAGAAGTAAAGGGCATTAATTAAAGCTTTACTCCATCTAAAAATTCAATTACTTGGTCTGGCGTTTTAGCATGCGCACTGTGTAAGTGTGCCTTTTTCTCACCGTTTTGAAAAATTAATAAGCTTGGAATACCCATTACATCGTATTTTTCGGCGAGCTCTGGTAATTCATCCTTGTTTAATTCATACCAAGTGTATTGACTGTATTCATTAATGATATCATCAATAAACATATCCATTCGACGACAGTCTGGACACCAGTCAGCAAAAAACTTGATTAAGACGGGCTCAGGTTTTGAGATGAGTTGCTCGAATACGTCTGTGCTTTTAATTGCTTCCATACTGTTCTCCTCCTATTCCATTTTATTGTATCCACGTTTATTGAAAGAATCAAAAAAAATGCTTCTTGAATAAGAAAATAAAAAATGAACTATGTCAGAAAAGTCTCCTAAGAAAGGAAACATCCTTTGTCGTCAGATGCAGTGAGAGCAGGAAATTCTCTTTGTAGGTTGAATATAAGAATAAGGATTTCTCTCTCGCAAAATTGTTGAATTATCATTAATCATTAGATATCTCGAAAGAAAAGATTGTTAATGTAAACATAGACCAGGAAAAGGAGTGAGCCAAATTGGACAAAGAAATGTTTTATCAACAAGTGGATGGACTCGTTGAAAAATATACCGAGCTGTTACTTGGAGAAGCAAATGAAGATTTAAAGGAAAAAGTTGAAAAGTGGATCCTTTACACGTATATCTCTAAATCTATGCCACCCCTTGTCAAACATTGGAATACACTATATCCAGAAGGGAAGGCAGAAATGAAAAAACTCATCCTCGAAATTAAGCAATTAAATGAACAGCATCGTGAAGCTACTAATCGAAAGGATAAATAAAGATAGAGGAATTTTGATTTCATTCATGAGAATAGAGTAATTAGAGGTTCACTATCAAAATAGACGAAATGAATAGTGGGAGACAAGGAATCATGAAACAAGAGGAGATTAAGATTGTATTAGGGGCGGGGGAATATAATAATAACCCTGGATGGGTTCATTCACAGGAAGGTGAATTAAATTTATTAGATGAAACTACATGGAAAAACAAATATAGTACCTGTTCTATAGCAGCTTTCTTGGCGGAACATGTATGGGAGCATTTGACCTATGATGAGGGAATTGAAGCAGCAAAGCGATGCTATAAATATTTAAAAACATCAGGGTATGTTCGTTGTGCAGTTCCAGATGGGTATTTTCGTAATGATGAATATCAAAATATCGTGAAAATAGGAGGGCCAGGCCCTATAGATCATCCTGCTGCAAGCCATAAAATCGTGTACAATTATCACACATTGTCAGAAGTGTTTAGAAAAGCAGGGTTTGAAGTGAGATTATTGGAGTATTGCGGAAGTGACGGAGAGTTCCATTACAAAGAATGGGACGGGAAAGACGGTGTAATCTATCGTTCAAAAAAATATGACCCTAGAAATCAAGGAGATAGGCTTCAATGTCCGTCACTGATTATTGACGCAATTAAAAAATGAATGTGTTTTTATATTGAAGAATTCGATTGTTACTAGATTGATGAAAAGGGAAAGGTGTAATGGATATATATATTGATAGGTTAACGGCACGTGATACGGAAGAATTGTATACATTTGAATGTCTAAACAGAAGCTTTTTTGAGGAATTAGTTCCTAGCCGTGGTGAAGACTATTATCAGTATCAGAATTTTAAAATAAGGCATACAGAATTATTAGCAGAACAAGAAAAAAACTCATCGTATTTTTTTCTAATCAAAAATAATACAGATAAAATTGTCGGTCGAATGAACTTGGTAGATATCGATCAACATAAAAATGAGGCTAGTGTCGGGTATAGAATTGGAAAAGAATTTACGGGGAAAGGAGTTGCCAGCAAAGCTTTACAGCTTTTAGTTGAACAAATAAGGAATTCTAGTATCGAAAAGGTAAAAGCCAAAACAACGACGAACAATATTTCATCTCAAAAGGTATTAGAAAAAAATGGGTTTAACTATCTTCGCTTAAGTGATGAAACTATTGAATGGAATGGCCAAAATGTGAAATTAAAATACTATGTATTATATGTGTAGCTTCATTCGTAAGCTTTCAAGCAGTTGGAAATGTGGGCGAGAAGTGGTGTGAATCGAGTAAGCATTATATTTTACTCAGGAGAATGAAACAGTGTAGAGATGATCTCTACACTGTTTAAAAGAACGAAAATCAACGATTATTGCATATGATTTCCATAAGGGAATTGAGAAGAGTAACCTTGGAACTGTTGATAGGACTGTTGAAGTTTTTGTTGATCGGCAGCCTCTAGTTTATACCATCCGTGACGGAACATGCAGTTATAGAGCTCCCTTTGTGAATTTTGTGTTTCATTAAAAATCGTTAAGAGGTCTTGGTAAAGTGCTTGATGACTAGCTTCATTTAAAGCGGTACAATACGCATCGGTTAAGTACTTTTCCGTAGATAAAAGATCGTTGACAAAATCACGATCATTCATTTTGGGTGTTTTAGGTACTTGGGTTTCAGGGTTCTGAATTTTATTATTTTGTTGGTTTTGCATCGAGAAGTCCCCTTTACATATAGGTTTGATTTTGTGGCGATTGATTAGCGTTTAAGTGTGTTAATATTTGTTCGTAATGTCGTTGATGCATTTGTCCGCATTTATCTAGTTCGGCTTTTAGCTCAGCATCTTGGCAGTGCTCCGCTAAAAAATGTGATTTTTTCATGGCAAGTAAGTTCCAAGAAAGCATGTCGTTTAAATAAAGTGCATCCTTTGTTGTAATCATTTGTGGGGGTGTTTGGTAGGATTGACCTCCCGTTTGGTTATGTTGCATTTGCTTTCCTCCTAATTGTTATATTCATACCACCCTTTAGTCTCCCTCAAGGCTCTTTGTCTATGCAAACCTTCGCGACAAATAATGATATTTTTTTCGTAAACTAATTGTCATGTATATTCAAATAATATGAAAAGTGGTAAAATAAATTGAATAGTGGGAAGGGGGTTCACCTCTTTATTCTTCAAGAAGTAACCGCTTTCAAGATTTCTTTTTTGGGGGTATACAACATGGAACAAGTCATGCGTAATTTTTTCTTATTTTTATCTAAAAATCGTGGACTTACGAAAATGGCGAAGCGATATGGGCTTAAATTTGGTGCAGGTCGATTTGTGGCAGGTGAAGATATCCAGCAAGCTACTAAGGTTATCCAAGAGTTAAACCGAAAGGGCCTTGTTGTGACCATTGATTATTTGGGAGAATTTGTGGATAACGAAAAAGAAGCAAATGAAATGGCAGATAACTCCATTATAGCTATTAAAGCAATTGGGCGCCAAAACCTTCAATCCCAACTATCCTTAAAATTGACTTCAATGGGATTAGATATTTCTGAAGAAGTGGTTATGAGCAACATGCGAAGAATCATGGAATCCGCTAAAGAGAATGATGTGTTTGTGACGATTGATATGGAAGACTACTCACGTTGTGAAAAAACGATCCAAATTTTTAAAAAGCTGAAAAGCGAATATGATAATATAGGAACCGTCATTCAATCCTATTTGTATCGTACTGAGGACGATATGAAGGACCTTGATTCCTATTCCCCTAATTTACGTCTAGTGAAAGGTGCATACAAGGAATCTACAGACGTTGCCTTTCCAGAGAAAAAAGACGTAGATGAAAATTTAAAAAATATTATTAAAATGCATCTATTAAATGGCCATTATACAGCTGTTGCTTCTCATGATGATGCAATGATTGAATATACGAAAGAGCTTGTTAAGAAACATAATATACCAAAAAGTCAGTTTGAATTTCAAATGCTTTACGGAATACGTCCTGATCGCCAACAAGAATTAAAAGATGAAGGTTATACAATGCGGGTATATGTACCATATGGAACAGATTGGTACGGGTATTTTATGAGACGATTAGCAGAAAGACCCGCTAATGTTGCTTTTGTGTTAAAAGGAATTTTAAAGAAATAAAAAACATTTTTAATGGCAGGATTAGGTCATGTAGGTAAATAATAAATGAACAGGGCGTCCAATCAGTCGTTATTTAAACTATTGGCCGCCCCTTTGCATGGTGAAGAATATAGACAAGCTTTATTTCTAGGATTCTATGGTTGTTTTTTATACTGGTTATTTTGACTGTTTACTTTACCACCACCGTCATATTCGGGTGTTGGACCCGCATTTCCTTTTACACTAGCTGCGCTAACGGCCGCTTTTGTTGGACTTTTTTTCCTTTTCATTATTTACACCTCCATTAATTAATGTTTCCAAATTAAATAGGGTTATTATTTTTTAGAAATATCAATATTGTTAGAAAATTTATTTTTTTAGGCGTTTAAATATTGCGTTTTTTTCCATTTTCTTTTATATTATAAGTAGTAGAACTCATTCGAGGTAATTTTTTTTGGCAATAAAATGAATGAGTATTCATTCAAGATGTCAAAGGAGGAAGTAAACGTGGTAAAGCAAATAAAGAAAGCAGCCGTTTTAGGTTCTGGTGTGATGGGATCAGGAATTGCCGCACACTTAGCGAACATTGGAATCCCAACTTTGTTATTAGATATTGTTCCTCGTGAATTAACCGATCAAGAAAAAGCAAAAGGACTAACACTAGAAGATAAGGTTGTTCGTAATCGGATTAGTGAAAGCGCTTTAAAGAAACTACTAAAACAAAAGCCCGCACCATTAACATCTAAAAGTAACCTTGGACTAATTGAAGCTGGAAACTTTGATGATGATATGGAAAAGATCAGTGAGGTCGATTGGGTTATCGAGGTTGTTGTAGAAAATTTAGATATAAAGAAAAAAGTATTTGGACAAGTCGAAAAGTATCGAAAAGAAGGAAGTATTATCAGTTCGAATACTTCTGGAATATCAATCGAAGCAATGGCAGAAGGACGCTCAGCAGACTTCCAAAAGAACTTTCTTGGAACGCATTTCTTTAATCCACCTCGCTATTTAAAATTACTTGAAGTTATTCCAACAAAACATACAGATCCAAGTGTTCTTGAGTTTATGAAGGGCTTTGGTGAGGATGTGTTAGGTAAAGGGGTTGTGTTGGCAAAGGACACTCCGAACTTTATTGCTAACCGTATAGGAACATATGGATTATTAGTGACTGTTCAAGAAATGATTAAAGGTGATTTTAGCGTAGGAGAAGTTGATTCCGTGACGGGTCCTCTAATCGGAAGACCAAAAAGTGCAACCTTCCGTACTCTTGATGTTGTTGGCTTAGATACCTTTATCCATGTTGCCAACAATGTTTACCATCAAGTTGAAGGAGACGAAAAAGCGGCGTTCTCAACACCTGAGTTTATGAAGAAAATGCTGGAAAATGGCTGGTTAGGAAGTAAATCAGGCCAAGGATTTTATTTAAAGAAGGGCAAAGAAATTCTTGAACTGAATACAAACACACTACAATATGAGGAACGAAAAAAGCTTAAGACGCCTGGACTAGAGATGAGTAAACAGCAAAAAGGGGCAAAAAATAAGCTGAAGGCCCTCGTTTACAGTGAAGACAAAGCAGGTAACCTGCTGTGGAATATCCTTTCACCGGTACTAAGATACTCTGCCCAGCTACAAGGTGAAATTGCTGATGATATTGTGGCAATTGATCAAGCGATGAAATGGGGCTTTGGTTGGGAGTTTGGTCCATTTGAGTCATGGGATGCTATTGGACTAGAAAAGTCTGTTTCTAAGATGTTAGCAGAAGGGAAAGAAGTACCAGCTTGGATTAGCGACATGCTAGAAAATGGATTCACTTCATTTTATAAAGAAGAAGCGGGAGAAATGTTCTTTTATCATGAAGGGGAATATAAAAAAATTGAACGAAATAAAAAAGAAATTGATTTAAAGCTATTGAAAAAGCAAGGAAAGCTTATTAAGAAAAATTCAGGTGCGAGTTTAATCGACATTGGTGACGGAGTCGCATTACTTGAGTTCCATTCACAAAATAATGCAATTGGTTTGGATATTATCCAAATGGTTAACTACGCGGTTGATGAAGTAGAGAAAAATTATAAAGGGCTTGTAATCGGAAACCAAGCTAAAAATTTCTGCGTAGGAGCAAACCTTGCCCTCATCTTAATGGAAGCTCAGGACGATAATGTATTTGAAATTGATATGGTCATTCGCCACTTCCAACAAGCAATGTTAAAAATGAAATATAGCCATAAACCAGTAGTCTCCGCCCCATTTGGGATGACATTAGGAGGCGGTGCAGAGATGTGTTTACCGACAGATCATATCCAAGCATCTATGGAAACCTATATGGGCCTTGTTGAAGTTGGAGTTGGCTTAATTCCTGGTGGAGGCGGAAATAAAGAACTTTACCTTAAATATTTGAACAGTATGCCAAATGGTGTCGACTTTGATCTTCAGAAAGTAGCGAATGCTGTCTTTGAGAGTATTGCAATGGCTAAGGTGTCTACTTCTGGAGAGGAAGCAAGAGACAATAATTTCTTAAACAAGGCTGATGGAGTAAGTGTAAACGCCGACCACCTTTTATATGATGCTAAACAAGCTGTTCTTGCCCTTGATGCAGCAGGTTATACACCACCGATTCGTAAAAAAGTACCGGTTGTAGGGGAGACAGGTTACGCAACCTTACTACTTGGCGCACAAGCAATGGTTCATTCCGGTTACATTTCTGAGCATGATTTAACAATCGCGAAGAAACTAGCTTATGTGATTGCCGGTGGAAAAGTTCCATACGGAACCGAGGTAGACGAACAGTATTTATTAGACTTAGAGCGACAAGCATTTATTGAACTTGTAGGAGAACCAAAATCGCAAGCAAGAATGCAACACATGCTCATTAAAGGAAAACCATTACGTAACTAATAAAATACAAGAAAACTAAGAAAAGGGGAGAACATTCATGCGTGAAGCGGTCATCGTTGCTGGTGCTAGGACACCAGTTGGAAGAGCAAAAAAAGGGACGTTAGCCTCTGTAAGACCGGATGATTTAGGGGCACTCGTTGTAAAAGAAACATTGAAGCGTGCAGGTGATTATGAGGGAAATATTGATGATTTAATTATCGGGTGTGCAATGCCAGAAGCGGAGCAAGGGTTGAATATGGCAAGAAATATCGGAGCCATTGCCGGCTTATCACATGATGTACCAGCCATCACCATCAACCGATATTGCTCGTCTGGATTACAGTCCATCGCAAATGCAGCTGAAAAAATCATGATTGGTCATGCAGACACGATTATTGCTGGTGGTGCGGAGTCAATGAGTCTAGTTCCGATGATGGGACATGTGGTGCGTCCAAATGCTAGTTTGGCTGAAACGGCTCCTGAGTATTATATGAGCATGGGCCATACAGCGGAGGCTGTTGCACAGAAATTCGGTATTTCTCGTGAAGAACAAGATGAATTTGCTGTAAGAAGTCATGAACGTGCTGCGAAAGCTATCGCTGAGGGTAAGTTTGATGATGAGACGGTTGGTGTTGATGTAACGCTGCGATCAGTCGATGAAAATAATAAATTAGTAGAAAAACAGATTCATTTCGACAAAGATGAAGGCGTACGTACAAACACAACGTCGGAAGTATTAAGTAAGTTACGACCAGCCTTCAATGCAAGGGGGTCTGTAACGGCTGGGAACTCTTCACAAACAAGTGATGGAGCAGCAGCAGTAATGGTCATGGACCGAGAAAAATCTGAGTCAATTGGCTTAACACCTTTAGTCAAGTTTCGTTCCTTTGCCGTAGCAGGGGTTCGACCTGAAATTATGGGGGTAGGCCCAGTTGAAGCAATTCCAAAAGCATTAAAGCTTGCCGGATTAGAACAATCAGATATAGGGCTATTTGAGTTAAATGAAGCTTTTGCATCGCAATCGATTCAAGTTATCCGTGAGCTTGGTCTTGATATAGATAAAGTGAATGTAAACGGTGGAGCTATTGCATTAGGTCATCCACTAGGCTGTACAGGATCTAAACTTACGCTTTCCCTTATTCATGAAATGAAACGACGCAACGAGCAGTTTGGTGTTGTAACAATGTGTATTGGCGGCGGAATGGGTGCTGCTGGAGTGTTTGAGTTAATTTAATAAAAAGGCAATAACAAAATAGAATTACTAATTTTAAGGAGGATTTTTAAATGGAAAACACGACTGAAAAATTGATAAAAGGCGGAAGTTTTTTAATCGAAGATGTAACGTATGATCAAGTTTTTACACCAGAGGAGTATTCTGATGAGCAATTAATGATTGCAAAAACAACTGAAGATTATGTGGAAAAAGAAGTATTACCTGTTGTTGAGAATCTTGAGAATCATGAGTTCGAACATTCTGTAAGATTATTAAAAGAAGCAGGTGAGCTTGGGTTACTTGGTGCAGATGTACCGGAAGAATATGGTGGTCTAGGCTTAGATAAAGTAAGCTCTGCTTTAATTGCTGAAAAAATGTCTCGTGCAGGAGGCTTCTCAATCACACATGGGGCTCACGTTGGAATCGGTTCCTTGCCAATCGTTCTTTTCGGTAATGAAGATCAAAAAAATCAATACTTACCTGGGCTTTCTACAGGGGAAAAAATTGCTGCATATGCCTTAACAGAGCCTGGTTCTGGTTCAGATGCATTAGGAGCTAAAACGACAGCAAAATTAAATGAAGCTGGAACTCACTTCATTTTAAATGGTGAAAAGCAATGGATTACGAATGCGGGATTTGCTGATGTATTTGTCGTCTATGCAAAAATAGATGGAGAACATTTCTCAGCCTTTATCGTAGAGAATGAATTTAAAGGCGTTTCAACTGGTGCAGAGGAGAAAAAGATGGGAATTAAGAGTTCTTCAACTCGCACGCTGATTTTAGAAGATGCGGAAATTCCTGTAGAAAATTTATTAGGGCAAGCAGGAAAGGGACATATCATTGCTTTTAATATTTTAAATATTGGGCGATATAAGCTAGGAGTGGGTGCTGTAGGAGCCTCAAAACGTGCCTTAGAAGTTTCCTTACAATATGCAAACCAACGCCAACAATTTAAAACACCGATTTCAGCCTTTAACTTAACGAAAGAAAAATTCGCTACTATGGCAGCTAAGTTGTATGCTTCTGAAAGCTCAGTTTATCGTACAGTAGGTTTGTTTGAAAATCGAATGAGTAAATTAACAGATGAAGAAGTAAAAAATGGTAAAGAGGTTGCAAATTCGATTGCAGAGTATGCCATTGAATGCTCACTCAATAAAGTTTTTGCTACAGAAGTATTAGATTATATAGCTGATGAAGGGGTTCAAATTCACGGAGGTTATGGCTTCATGCAAGAGTATGAAGTAGAAAGATTGTACCGTGATTCACGAATAAATCGTATTTTTGAAGGAACAAATGAAATTAACCGTTTACTCGTACCAGGGACCTTCCTTCGTAAAGCAATGAAAGGTGAACTTCCTCTTCTTCAAAAAGCCCAAGGTCTTCAAGAAGAATTGATGATGATGATGCCGGAAGAAGTAGGCGATGAGCCATTAGCGCAAGAAAAATTACTTGTGAAAAATGCAAAGAAAATCGGATTATTGGCTGCTGGTCTTGCTGCACAGAAATTTGGTAAAAAGCTTGAACAGGAACAAGAGATTTTAGTGAATATTGCCGACATTGTATCAAATGCATACGCAATGGAATCTGCAGTTCTCCGTACAGAAAAAGCGATTGAAAAAGATGGTGTAGAGAAAGCATCACAAAAGCTTCTTTATACACAAATATTCTGTCAAGAAGCATTCATTGAAATTGAGCAACATGCAAAAGAAACACTTGTTGCTGCAGAGACAGGAGATGCACTAAGAATGATGTTATCTGCTCTTCGTAAATTAACTCGCTACACACCAGTTAACGTTGTAGCATTAAAACGTACGGCATCAGAAAAATTAACAGATACGGAGAAATACGCATTATAAGATAACCTTTTCTTAAGGAGAGTCCAATCATGGGCTCTCCTTTTTGTATGATACAATGAAACGTAACTAAAGGGGTTTACTCATAACGGATGAAATGGACGTCAAGGAAATGAACATGCTGATTGAACTTATCACGTGTACAGGATTGAAGCTATTTCAATACGCTTTCTTACATTGTCTCGTTGATTTATGTAGAGAATAATGTTTACATCCATTGTGAGAAAAGGTAAAGAACGAGTATAATGGTAGGTGAAACTGGAGAAAGGAAGGAATATATGGGGCAAAGAGCAATAGAAACATTTCGATCGTGCATACCACTCTTTCAAGCCTTAAGTGATCCTTATCGTCAAGATATAATATTGCTGTTGGCAGACAAAGAGCCGCTTACTGTTAATGAAATAACAGAGCATTTAACACTTTCCCGACCAGCCGTATCACATCACTTAAAAATCTTACGAGATCAAAAGTTGGTTTCCAATGTGCAAAAGGGAACACAGCGATATTATTCACTTGAATTGGAAGATGCCACACAACTATTAAAAGAACTTATTGATACAGTGGAAATTACATGTAATTAAGAGGTGAAGTCAATATGTTATCATTTTATCAATATCCAAAATGTGGAACATGCAGAAAAGCTAAAAAATGGTTTACAGACAATGGAATTGAAGTAGAAGAAATCCACATTGTCGAACATCCTCCTACGAAAGATACGTTGGCGGAATTAGTAAACAAAAGTGGTGTAGAGATAAAAAAATTCTTTAATACTTCTGGGAAAAAATATCGTGAACTTGGTTTAAAAGATAAACTGAAGGTAGCGACCGAGGAAGAGATGTTAGAGCTACTTGCTTCTGATGGGATGCTAATTAAAAGGCCGATTGTAACGGATGGACAAAAGGTAACAGTAGGGTTTAAAGAAGACCAGTTTGAATCGACCTGGTTAAATTCTTCAAAATAAGAAGGAATTTCTTGCTTTTTGTCGAATAAATATGTCAAGATAAAGTTGAATACAGGTATGGAGGGATTGCAATGAGCACACCAAAAAAATTGCGTTATTCAGAAGAACATGAATGGGTAAAAGTAGAAGGTGGACAAATTCGAATCGGTATCACTGAATTTGCTCAATCGGAACTTGGAGATATCGTTTTTGTCGAGCTTCCAGAAGTCGGAGATGAAATCAAAGCGGACGAGCCTTTCGGAAGTGTAGAATCGGTTAAAACGGTTTCTGAGCTATATGCACCACTTAGTGGTAAGGTAGTAGCTATTAACGAAGATCTTGATGATTCTCCAGAATTCGTAAATGAATCTCCATACGAGAAAGCATGGATGGTAATCGTTGAACCAACAGATCTTGCTGATGTTGACAAGCTAATGACTCCTGAGCAATATGAAGAAATGATTAACGAAAATTAATGACAAAGCACCTTGGATTTCACTTTTCCAAGGTGTTTTTGTTTTATTGGGTATATTAATATCAATATTTAGAAGGTAGCATACTAATAAAGATACATAAACGAACAAACTAATAAGATCTAATTAGGAAAATAGACGGTTTGAATTAGTAGAGCAACTAGTAAAAGATATATAGAGCGGAACTTTTGCTTTTTTTATGAAAAAAAGCGAAAATAACTCCATAAATAAATTTTCTTGTGTCCACTATTCATGAATGATGAATAGAATAACATATACTTACTTAAAAGAGCTTAGGTGATGTTGATGAATGAACAAGAAGAAAAAGTTATTATTGTAGAAGGTGCTTCTGATAAGCAAAAAGTAAAAGAAATCGTTAAGGAGCATGTTGAGATTATTTGCACAAATGGAACGATCAGTTTAACAAAATTAGATGAGATAATTGATCCCCTTCTTCATCGAGATGTATATGTTTTAGTAGATGCTGATAAAGCAGGTGAAAAACTAAGAAAGTTGTTTATCAGAGAATTTCCCGAAGCGGAACACTTATATATTGATCGAATGTACAAGGAAGTAGCCTGTGCTCCTGGAAAGCATTTAGCCTCTGTATTGCTTAGTGCAAATATTGATGTACATGCTGAGTATTTATAGAAAAGGATGAATTTGAGAGAAAATGATACAAAATTGGACAAGCGATGAGTTCAAGAAACATATAGAAAATAAAGAAGTTATTTGTTTATATTTGTATACACCTATGTGTGGTACGTGTCAAGTAGCAGGGAAGATGCTTGAGGTAACAAACGAGCTTCTTCCCTCTCTGGATATAGGGAAAATGGATTTAAATTATGCACCTGAACTAGCCGATGAATATGGTATTGAGAGTGTCCCATGCTTATTAACATTTGTTAATGGAATGATTCAAGAAAAGGTCTATGCATTTCAATCAGTGCCGTTTCTTTACGAAAAGCTATTAACTGTAAAAGCGTAAAAAACAAGGATGAATCGTTGTTTTTTTGTTATGCGCTTTTCTTTTCCGCTTGTATTTTCGTCATGTGACTTACTAAGGTTGCCTCCCAATCTAATTGCTACTATTCATTCTATAATAAGGTGAATCATTAAGGTTTTCGGTAGGACAACAAACGAAAACATCATGTGAAAATACTACAAAAGACACGATTGAATATTGATTGTATAATACCCCTTTTTATCTTTTTCAAATTTCATAGAAAGTTGTCGATTAAATCTAAAAGGAATCTCCCCGATTTTGAGGAATAATATGTATGATGCCACAAAATAGGGAGGTTTTCTTTTGAGAGAACAATTGAATCGCTTCATTCATGCTTATGAGTTAAGACCCCACGTGCAACAATTAATGCCTCATAGCCCCTTTTGCCTATTGCTTCAAACGGAAGAAGAAACGTGGTTCTTAAAATGGCAGGAGAAAAAGGTAGAAATTCTTTCTGAATATAACCATCAGCCGAACATTACACTCATAGGATCTCAAGAGAACTTTACCGTATTATTTTCAGCTAGACAAAAGCTCTCAACCCTTGTGACACTTGAGCTGCTAAATTATAACGGGCGCTATCGAGATTACTTGCGAATGGAATCGATCCTGTGGCTTTGCGGATAAAGGGTAAATGTGGAAGAATAAAAACTATTGACACAACAAAAAATATCATGTTAGAATCACAAACATAAATTAATTATTTAAAAATGAACGACAAGTAAAATTAAATATAGTGATAAGACTCTTATCCAGAGAGGTGGAGGGATGTGCCCTATGAAACCCGGCAACCATCAACGATTACGTTGAAATGGTGCCAATTCACACGAAACACGGATAGTGTTTCGGCAGATGAGAGAAAGGAATATTCATTTTTGCCTTTCTGCTCTTTTGCAGAAAGGCATTTTTTATTCTATCAGACAAATACTAACCTAGAAGCACAGAAGAGAAGATTGGAAAGTGGGTGATGGAGTTGATCTCCATTTCGAATGTAAAGAAAGTTTTTAATACAAAATCTGGGACTATTACAGCTGTTGATAATGTAAATCTTCAAATCCAAAAAGGAGAAATTTTTGGAATGATTGGGTACAGTGGTGCAGGAAAAAGTACATTGCTGCGAATGTTGAATGGTCTAGAAGTACCTACAACAGGTGAGGTTCAGATTAATAATAAAATAATATCAAAAATAACAGGGAAAGACTTAAGGAAAGCACGCCAAAGAATATCGATGATTTTTCAGCATTTTAATCTTTTATGGTCTCGAACAGTTGCTGAAAATATTGCATTCCCTCTTGAGATTGCTGGTGTTGATAAACCACAAAGAGAGAGAAGAGTCGCGGAGCTGATTAAGTTAGTCGGTTTAGAAGGAAGAGAGGCTGCTTACCCTTCGCAACTTAGTGGAGGACAAAAGCAACGTGTTGGCATTGCTAGAGCACTAGCAAATAATCCACAGGTGTTATTATGTGACGAAGCAACTTCCGCTCTCGATCCTGAAACGACGGACAGCATACTAAATTTATTAGTGGAAATTAATAAACAGCTAGGCTTAACAATTGTTTTAATTACACATGAGATGCACGTCATTAAGAAAATCTGTCATCGAGTAGCCGTGTTGGAAGATGGGAAGGTTGTTGAGATGGGAGATGTACTAGATGTATTTCAACACCCAAAACAGAAGATTACTAAACGTTTTGTTCAACAAATTAGTGAACAAGAGGAGACGAGTGAAACGATCCAACACTTACTTGGTCAATATCCAAATGGGAAAGTAATAAAATTAACTTTTATTGAAGCATCTGCAGAGCAGCCTGTTATTACCTCCCTAATTAGAAAATATAAAATCAATGTGAATATTCTTCAAGGGA
The DNA here is from genome assembly GCF_037120725.1 of Bacillus spongiae. Lineage (NCBI taxonomy): Bacteria > Bacillati > Bacillota > Bacilli > Caryophanales > Bacillaceae > Bacillus > Bacillus spongiae. The sequence continues at coordinate 148,990 of NZ_JBBAXC010000009.1, read as the reverse complement.
ATATTGCCCATACCCAAAAAGGACCGTATGGAACACTAATTCTTCATCTAGCGGGAGATAGTGACGAAATAGGAGAAGCCCTTCATTACCTTGATGAACAAAACGTAGGGGTGGAGGTGATTACAGCATGATTGAAACGTTATTTCCAAATGTGGAATGGGACAATATGTGGGAAGCTACATTAGAAACATTATATATGACAGGAATGGCGGTAAGTATTACCTTCATCCTTGGTACGATGTTAGGACTCATTTTATTTTTAACTTCACAGGGAAATTTATGGGAACAGAAATTTGTTTACTCTTTAACAAGTGCTGTGGTGAATGTGTTCCGATCTATTCCTTTTATTATTTTAATTGTTTTACTGATTCCCTTTACTAAAATTTTATTAGGTACCATTCGTGGTGCAAATGCAGCACTTCCTGCACTGATTATCGGGGCAGCACCGTTTTATGCAAGGATGGTTGAGCTCGCACTTCGAGAAATTAATAAAGGTGTTATTGAAGCAGCAAGGTCAATGGGAGCCAAAACATTTACAATCATTTGGAAAGTACTTTTACCAGAATCCCTGCCTGCGCTCATATCAGGGTTAACCGTAACGGCCATTGCTTTAGTTGGATATACAGCCATGGCGGGAGTGATTGGAGCAGGTGGTCTAGGAAACTTAGCCTATTTAGATGGATTTCAACGAAGTAGAGATGATGTCACTTTAATGGCAACCATCATTATTTTAATTATTGTGTTCGCCCTCCAAGCAATTGGAGATGTCATAACTAAAAGAATAGACAAAAGATAAGGAGAGGTTCAACATGAAAAAATGGATTAAAGGATTAGCAATAGGAAGTGTTTTAACTTTAGCTGCTTGCGGAAATGGTGATGAAGCTGAGAATAAAATTGTGGTTGGAGCGTCAAACGTACCTCATGCTGAAATTTTAGAAAAGGCAGTACCTTTATTAGAGGAGAAAGGCTATGAACTTGAAATTGAAACATATCAAGATTATATTTTGCCGAACCAAGATTTAGACAATGGAGATTTAGATGCGAATTATTTTCAACACATTCCTTATTTAGAGTTAGAAATAGCTGATAAAGGGTATGATTTTGTGAATGCTGGTGGAATTCATATCGAGCCGATCGGTGTATACTCAACGAAATATAACTCATTGGAGGAATTACCTGAAGGGGCAGTTATCCTGCTAAGTAGTGCAGTTCCTGATCACGGTCGTATTTTAACAATGCTTGAAGCGGAAGGCTTAATTACATTATCAGAGGATGTTGAAAAAACAGCTGCAACAATTGATGACATTGTCGAAAACCCAAAGAACCTTGAGTTTGATTATGAGTATGAGGCAGCACTACTTCCAGAGCTATTTAAAAATGGAGAAGGAGACGCTGTTTTAATCAACTCAAACTATGCACTGGATGCAGGCTTAAATCCAATCGAAGATTCAATAGCCATTGAAAATAGTGAATCACCTTATGTGAATATTGTTGCTGTAAACAGTGAGAACAAAGAAAATGAAGGAATTAAAGCATTAGTGGACGTTCTTCACTCTCAAGAAATCCAAGATTATATTTTAGAAGAGTGGGGAGGTTCGGTAGTCCCTGTATCTGAGTAAGCAGATGTTAAAACGCTTGAAGACGAAGTGATCTGTATCCAAGGTCATATCTTCAAGCGTTTTTTCTTTTGGTCATAAATATGCAAAAAGAATAATCTCTATATTTACATGGGGGATTGATTACGCTTCCTTTAAATTTGAAGTGGGTAGTTTCAAGTAGTCGTTAATCGGAGAACAGCTACAAAGGAGAGGATTGAACGAGCGTTTTTAAGCATGAAACAGCAAATGTACTTGATAAAAAAATGCAATATTGATGCTTACTTAGATACCATCAAAACGTATAATAACATCATGTTGATTTGTTTGTGTTATCTATTTTTGTAATTGATATAAGCTTACTATTTATTTATCTATATTGTTTAAAACATGTACGAGCTTAAATCCGTAGTTGAAACTCTAATTGCTAATGTTCTTTTTTAAAATTGGAAAAGTTAACTCCATTAATAATACGAGAACTGCTAGCCCAATAGAAATAATTAAGCTACTATGATTATCAATGTTGAAAAATGTACAGATCATACCAAACATAAAGATTCTAATAATCGCCATAAGTATTTTTTGGGGGAAATTTTGACCTATCGCATATTTAGTTAATTCTTCAAAAAAGGAATCGAATAGTAAAATGTATACAAAGAAACTAATAGCTAATGCTGAAATTTGTTGTTTGGTCAAATGTAAATCGAATAAAATAGCAACAATATTGGTCGACCCAGTCATTAGTAATAATAGAACGAGTATGAGGAGTGTAGGAACTAGTGATATAAATAGTGAAGCGGTAAGTATGCCAGGAATATCTAGTTTGTCCTTTGCTTCTTTTTTTTCATTTATAAAGATGAACATGAAAAAAAAGCAAGAGGAAAGAAGAAACGTGATGATAGAAGTATTTAAGAACATATCCTGGTTACCTCCTGCGAAAAAAGGAAATTATTTTACTTTAAACTGTGACAATGTCATTTGCGTTTCGAACATAGATTAACTCTTCACCACATTCTCTTCTATTATGAAGACATACTAGGGTTTAAAACTATCTAGTGAGATATCGTTAACTCGTATACATTTATTTCTACAGTAGGATCTGGTCGTTTACTGTGCGCTCTTATATAATTTGTTTTAAACATTGAACTTGAGACCCTAAAAGGCGAATGCATTTATGCTGTTGGTGATACAAAGTAAACCGAAACAATATAAAGGGTTTTCTTACCTTGTTACTCTTTCATAAAACTTTCAATCTCTTCAATTGATTTAAATAAATCTTTCGACAATACTTCATTTCCATTTTCAGTGACAAGGATGTCATCCTCAATTCTTACTCCTAGTTTTTCTTCTGGAATATAGATACCTGGTTCAACCGTAATAACCATTCCAGGCTCTAGTGGTTGAAGCATATTATAAGTATCATGTGCTTCTAAACCTAAATGGTGCGTGACTACGTGGGGATAGTAATCAAAAAGTTGTCCCTCATCAGAAATAAGCTCCAATTTTAGTAGACCTGCAGATAATGTGTTGGTCGCAATTCTTTCCAGGTCAAAAACGGTTACACCAGGTTTCACGGCGTTAATGGTCTCTTCTTGAGCTTTTAGAACGAGCTCATAAATCTCTTTTTGACGGTCAGTAAAAGTTCCATCTACCGGAAAGGATCGAGTTATATCTGCTGCATAATACTCGTATTCTGCTCCTACATCATTTACAATCATACTGTCTTTTGGAATTTCCATGTTATTATTCTGGTAATGGAATTCGGTAGAATTTTTTCCACCCCCGATTATCGGTCCAAAGCTCATTTTATCAATTTCTCGTTCATGTAATGTGTTGATAAAGGCTTCTTCTAGTTCAGCTTCATTTATATTATCTTTTGCGGTTTTCATGACCGTTTTTATTCCTTCAATGGTGACTGCAATGGCTTCTTTGATCATATTAATTTCTTCTTCAGTTTTGACCATTCTTAAGGATGCAAGCGTTTCAGAAATATCTTTTACTTGAGAACCTTTTTCACTTGCAGTTGATTTCAAATTTTTCACCGTTTGAGTTTGCACAGGTTCCCCTAATTTATTTCCGTTCAATTCTAAATATAATGTGGGTGATTCACTCAAAATAATATTTAGATCTTCTTCGAATATTTCTGCTTCTTTCATTGTACTAATCTTCGAAATTTGCTCTGCTTCCTCAGAGTTAACTTCTGCTTCTCGGGATAGGTATAAAGTTTCCTCCAAGCTGTCTTTATTCTTTTTTAGTACGATAAACCCTTCGGAATCTTTCACTCCTGTAAGGTAATAGAAGTTACGGTCCGCACCTATGTCTTCGGTAAAATACGGTTCTCGGATTCTTTCTCCATAAAGAACGACTACAGACCCAACTTCCATCTTTTCTGCTAATTTCTTTCGGTTATCCAGAAAGAAGTTATCTGGCAAAGAAACCTTTGCTTCTTCCTTATTTGAAGTTTCCTCTACTTCTTGTTTTACTTCGCTATTCGCAGTTTCTTCTTCTTTTTTTTCTTTACTAGTATTCTCTTCGCTACATGCAGATAGGATGAACACCAGTGAGAGAAAGAAAAGAGTAAAAAATTTCTTATAACTAACTACCATGAAATTACCTCCAACTATTCAATATTTTTCCAATATAATTATTACCATATCATATCATCCTCTATTAGTCTATGAAAAGACAGTCTATTCTCTTAATCAATTATTTTCCATCAATGAATGGATGGTTTTACACTATAAAATGAACAGGAAAAGAGAACTGACGATTGGAAGCTTTCCTTTCCCATTGCTTCTGCATTTCAAAACGTGGCAGAACCCCACGAAGATAACAGGCTGTTGGTTAAAATAACGTTAGATTTCTATATGGTTAGCAGAGGATAGCTCTACTGATTTTGTAACACGTTTTATGGGGTTATGATTCTTTTGGAAAAAGTGTGGTATCAAATTATTTAAAGGTTGTTTAAACTTTCATGAAGAGCCGAACATTTTAAAAGGTTGTACTTAATAATCACCAGATCCACCTTTTGATTCCATCCGTGAATAAGAACTATATAATAAGGAAAAAAGTCGGAACGATAGTGAAGGAATGCAGTATTTATAAGGGATGACCTTGCATTTATGGCAAGCCTTTATCATCAGCTGAAATAAGCTAATACTCATGCGTATTTTTTATGTTATTTCTGCATGATAATATATAGGTGGGAGTAGGAAACCTTTTGCAATACGTACATAGTGAAAACTCAGTTTAAGTAGTTGCTTATAATTTTCATTTGTTATAAGATTGTAATGAGAATAGATTGAGAATGATTTTGCTTTAGCAAATATTATAAATGTTTTTGGAGGTATGAAGATGTCAGGTTCAACGTTAACAATTACAGATTTACATGTAGCTATTGATGGGAAAGAAATTTTAAAGGGTGTTAACTTAGAGGTTAAAGGTGGAGAAATTCATGCGATTATGGGACCAAATGGTACTGGTAAATCGACGTTATCTTCTGCAATTATGGGACACCCAAAATATGAAGTAACAAGCGGAAGTATTATGTTTGATGGTAAAGATGTTTTAGAAATGGAAGTCGATGAACGTGCTCAAGCAGGATTATTCCTTGCTATGCAATACCCAAGTGAAATCAGTGGTGTAACAAACGCTGACTTCTTACGTTCTGCGATTAACAGTCGTCGTGAAGAGGGAGAAGAGATTTCCCTAATGAAATTCATTCGTCAAATGGATTCAAAGATGGAACTTCTAGAAATGGATCCAGAAATGGCACAGCGTTATTTAAATGAAGGGTTCTCTGGTGGAGAGAAAAAACGGAATGAAATCCTTCAATTAATGATGATCCAGCCGAAAATTGCCATTTTAGATGAGATTGATTCAGGTCTAGATATTGACGCGCTTAAAGTAGTTTCTAAAGGAATTAACGAAATGCGTAGCTCTGATTTTGGTTGCTTAATGATTACTCACTATCAGCGTCTTCTTAACTATATTACACCAGATAAAGTACATGTTATGATGCAAGGCCGTATTGTTAAGTCGGGCGGTCCTGAACTTGCGCAACGTCTAGAGTCAGAAGGATATGACTGGATTAAGCAAGAGCTTGGAATTGAAGACGAAACAGTTGGTCAAGAAGCGTAATTGTTAGGAGGAATGTGACTGTGGAAACGAAATTAACAGTAGATATAGATTACGTAAATACCTTCTCAACACAAAAAGGAGAGCCAGAATGGCTTACCTCTTTGCGAAAGGAAGCATTTACAAAGGCAGAAGATCTTCCAATGCCAAAGCCAGATAAGACAAAAATCGATAAATGGAACTTTTCTTCATTCGGAACTCATAATGTCAATAGCGAAGCGTACGCTTCAATTGAAGAGTTACCGGAAGAAGTAAAGGCTCTTTTAAATACAGGTGAACAAGCATCAAACCTCTATATTCAAAGAAATAATACACCATCATTGGTGTCACTTTCTCCTGAATTAGTAAGTCAAGGCGTTATATTTACAGATATTTTTACAGCGGTGAAAGAGCATAGTGAACTTGTACAAAAATATTTTATGAATGCAGTGAAAGTGGATGAACATAAGCTTACTGCCTTGCATACTGCATTATTAAACGGTGGGGCTTTCTTATATGTCCCGAAAAATGTTGAGATTCAAGAACCTATTCAAGCAATATACGTGCACGATGATGAAAATACAACTTTATTCAATCATGTACTAGTTGTAGCTGACGACAATAGCTCGGTTACATATGTGGAAAACTATATTTCTACATGTACAGTGAACGATGGGGTTTTCAATCTCATCACAGAAGTTGTGGCCAATGGTAATGCAAAAATCGCGTACGGTGCAGTTGATAATCTTGCAGAAGGATTAACAACATATGTGAATCGTCGTGGTGTGGCTGGACGTGACGCGCGTGTTGAATGGGCATTAGGCTTGATGAATGATGGTAATACGATTTCTGAAAATGTAACGAATTTAATGGGCGATGGATCTTTTGGAGAATCTAAAACCGTTGTTGTAGGTCGAGGATCACAAAAGCAAAACTTCACAACGAAGGTCGTTCATTTTGGGGAAAATTCTGAGGGATATATATTAAAACACGGTGTAATGAAAGACGAAGCTAGTTCAATCTTTAATGGGATTGGGAAAATTGAGCATGGGGCTTCCAAGTCAAATGCAGAACAAGAGTCTCGTGTACTTATGCTAAGTGAAAAAGCTAGAGGAGACGCTAACCCAATTTTATTAATTGATGAAGATGATGTAACAGCGGGTCACGCAGCGTCCGTTGGCCGTGTAGATCCACTTCAGCTTTATTATTTAATGAGTCGCGGAATTTCTCGGAAAGAAGCTGAACGTTTGATCATTCATGGCTTCCTTGCACCAGTAGTGAACGAACTACCTATTGATGGTGTTAAAAAGCAACTAGTAGAGGTCATTGAAAGGAAAGTACAATAATGGATGTTAGAGAGATTCGTAAACAATTTCCGATTCTCGACCAAGAAGTAAATGGCCATCCACTCGTTTATTTAGATAGTGCAGCTACTTCTCAAAAGCCGATTCAGGTTATTGAAGCACTGGACGACTATTATCGAGGCTATAATTCTAACGTACATCGCGGAGTTCATACTTTAGGTACTCGAGCAACAGATGGTTATGAAGGCGCACGTGAGAAGGTTAGGAAATTCATAAATGCTTCTTCGATGGAAGAAGTGATTTTTACTAGAGGAACAACGACAGCCTTAAATCTTGTTGCCAAAAGTTATGGAATGGCTAATGTATCCACAGGAGATGAAATTGTCATAACCTATATGGAGCACCATAGTAATATCATACCTTGGCAACAACTTGCGAAGGCAACCGGAGCGACGTTAAAGTATATTCCGCTTCAAGAGGATGGGACGATTACATTAGAGGATGTTCGTGCCACGATTACGAGCAAGACAAAGATTGTCTCAATCATGCAAGTGTCAAATGTTCTCGGGACGATGAACCCCATAAAGGAAATTACTCAAATTGCTCATGAATTTGGTGCTATTATGGTGGTCGATGGAGCACAAGCTGCTCCCCATATGAAAGTAGATGTTCAAGATTTAGAATGTGATTTCTTTGCATTTTCTGGTCATAAAATGTGTGCCCCAACAGGTATTGGTGTCTTGTATGGGAAAAAGCATCTTCTGGAAGAGATGGAACCTGTTGAATTCGGTGGAGAAATGATAGATTTTGTTGGTCTTTATGAATCCACATGGAAAGAGCTACCTTGGAAATTTGAAGGTGGGACACCGATTATTGCAGGTGCTATCGGTTTGGGTGCAGCTATTGATTTCCTAGAACAGATTGGTTTAAATCATATTGAAAAACATGAGCATAAGTTAGCTGCTTACGCACTCGAAAGAATGTCTAGTATAAAAGGAATGTCTATTTATGGTCCTAAAGAACCTGGTAAACGTGCAGGACTCGTTACCTTTAATGTAGATGACGTTCATCCTCATGATTTAGCAACTGTGTTAGATGCGGAAGGGATTGCGGTCCGTGCTGGTCATCATTGTGCCCAACCATTAATGAAATGGTTAAATGTATCAGCTACAGCCCGAGCCAGTTTTTATTTATACAACACGGAGGAAGATATTGATAAGCTTGTTGAAGGGGTTGTAAAAACGAAGGAGTATTTTAGCGATGTCTTTTAATAATCTAGATACATTATATCGTCAAGTGATTATGGATCATTATAAAAATCCGCGAAATAAAGGTTCGATTGAGAATGGAAGTATGACGGTTGATATGAATAATCCAACCTGTGGGGATAGAATTCGCCTTACCATGAATGTGGAAAATGGTATTGTACAGGATGCTAAATTTGATGGAGAAGGCTGCTCTATTTCTATGGCTTCGGCATCCATGATGACACAAGCCATTAAAGGGAAAGATAGTGAAACCGCATTAAAACTTTCCAGTATTTTTTCGGATATGATGCAAGGAAAAGACTATGATGATGATATTGATTTAGGCGATATTGAAGCTTTGCAAGGAGTTGCTAAGTTTCCAGCTCGTATTAAATGTGCGACACTTGCCTGGAAAGCAATGGAGAAGGGTATTAACGAAGCTTAAGCAATAAAGCATATACAATATTGAAAATGGAGGAATCAACATGGCGAAAAACATGCCAGAGATCGGAGATTATAAATACGGCTTTAAAGACAAAGACGTGTCGATCTTCCGTTCAAAGCGAGGCCTAACACGTGAAATTGTGGAAGAAATTTCTCGTATGAAAGAGGAGCCACAATGGATGCTCGACTTTCGCTTAAAGTCATTAGAGCATTTTTACAATATGTCTATGCCACAATGGGGCGGAGACTTAAACTCATTAAACTTTGATGAAATTACGTACTATGTAAAACCATCTGAAAAATCAGAGCGAACATGGGATGAGGTTCCAGAGGAGATTAAACAAACCTTTGATAAGCTAGGAATTCCTGAAGCAGAGCAAAAATATTTAGCAGGTGTTTCTGCACAGTATGAATCTGAAGTGGTATATCATAATATGCAGGAAGATTTAGAAGAGCAGGGAATTGTCTTTAAGGATACGGATTCTGCCCTTAAGGAAAATGAAGAAATTTTCCGTGAGCATTGGGCTAAGGTAATCCCAGCAACAGATAATAAATTCGCTGCTTTAAATTCGGCTGTATGGTCTGGTGGCTCATTCATTTACGTACCTAAAGGTGTAAAAGTAGAAACGCCACTTCAAGCCTATTTCCGAATCAATTCAGAAAATATGGGCCAATTTGAGCGTACGTTAATTATTGTTGATGAAGGAGCACATGTTCATTACGTTGAAGGATGTACTGCACCTGTGTATACGACAAACTCTCTTCACTCAGCGGTTGTTGAAATCATTATTAAAAAAGATGCTTACTGTCGATATACAACGATTCAGAACTGGGCTAATAACGTGTACAATCTTGTGACAAAACGTGCCGTTTGTGAAGAAAATGCCACGATGGAATGGATTGATGGTAACATTGGTTCTAAATTAACAATGAAGTATCCAGCGGTTGTTTTAAAAGGTGAAGGTGCACGTGGAATGACGCTTTCAATTGCACTTGCTGGTAAAGGGCAACATCAGGATGCTGGGGCGAAAATGATCCACTTAGCACCGAATACATCATCGACGATTGTATCAAAATCGATTTCCAAGCAAGGTGGAAAAGTAACCTACCGTGGGATTGTTCACTTCGGTCGTAAAGCGGAAGGTGCTCGTTCAAATATCGAATGTGACACTCTTATCATGGATAATCAATCGACATCTGATACGATTCCATACAATGAGATTTTAAATGATAACATTTCCTTAGAGCACGAAGCAAAAGTTTCGAAAGTATCTGAAGAGCAATTGTTCTACTTAATGAGCCGTGGAATTTCAGAAGAAGAAGCAACGGAAATGATTGTAATGGGCTTTATTGAGCCATTTACAAAAGAACTACCAATGGAATACGCTGTAGAAATGAACCGTTTAATTAAGTTCGAAATGGAAGGTTCTATTGGATAAAACTCAAGCTTAACCTTTTCAACAGTATGAAGGATGGTGGATGATTCATTTCTGTCCATCATCTATTCATTTTATAATAACTAGCTAGCAGAAGTCGCAATATAAAAATGCGTGTCCAAATTTCATGGACACGCATTTTTTTGTTCTTATCCAACAAGAGGGCGATGGTATAAAGTATGGTAAAATAGTTCTTGCGAAGAGGTGGTAAAATGATCTATATAGGTGTTACAGGCTGGGGAGATCACGATACTCTTTATGCCGATAAGACCCAACAGAAAGATAAATTGAAAGAGTATGCAGCAAATTTTCCTACTGTAGAAGTAGATACGACGTTTTATGCTGTTCAACCGCTTAGAAATGTTGAAAAATGGGTGAACGATACTCCATCAGGTTTCCGTTTTGTTGTAAAGGCATATCAAGGAATGACGGGGCACCAACGAGGAGACATTCCTTTTCAAACAAGCGAGGAGATGTTTGCAGCTTTTATCGAATCCATCCGCCCTTTTCAAGAGTCGGAAAAATTGGCAATGGTATTATTTCAATTTCCACCTTGGTTTGATTGTACAAAACAAAATGTGGCCTATTTACGATATTGTAGGGAAAAAATGGACAACCTACCTTGTGCGTTAGAGTTTCGTCATCAGTCATGGTTCAAACAGCGATTTCTTGAAAAAACCATAGACTTCATGGAAAAAGAAAAATGGATTCATTCGATTTGTGATGAACCACAAGCTGGCATGGGCTCTGTGCCTATTATCATAAAAGCTACTACTAAGGATATGACACTAGTCCGTTTTCATGGGAGAAATAAACATGGGTGGAATGCTTCTGGTCAGAAAAATTGGCGAGATGTGCGTTATTTGTACCGTTATACAGTACAAGAGTTAACAGCGTGGAAGGAATATATTGAAGAACTGCATAAAGACAGTAAGGATGTTTATGTTTTATTTAATAATAATTCAGGCGGAGATGCTGCTGACAATGCAAAACATTTCGTGGATATTCTGGGCATCGAATACGAAAACTTAGCACCAAAACAGTTAGATTTATTTTAAAGAGCGGAGTGAATGGAATGGAATGGATTATACTAGTCTTGATAGGTTTAACAGCGGGAACACTAGGTGCATTAATTGGACTTGGGGGAGGCATCATTATCGTACCCGCATTGTTATACTTTGGGACAAGTACATCTTTGTTAACTAATATTAGCCCTCAAGTGGCAGTAGGAACATCATTAGTCATTATGATATTTACAGGATTGTCCTCTACTTTAGCCTATATGAAACATAAAACAGTGGATTATAGGAGTGGACTCCTTTTCTTTCTAGGAAGTGGTCCTGGGGCTATAGTGGGAGCGTGGGTAAACCAGTCGCTTAATATAGTTGCATTTAATATTTACTTTGGTGCTTTTATGATTTTTATATCCTTAGTATTAATGGTAAGAGATAAATTAAAACCATTTCCGTTTACAAAGAGTGGTTTGAAACGCTCATTTCAAGATGCAGAAGGGAATACATATGAATATAGCTATCAGCCCATTGTAGCAATTGGCATCTCGTTTATTGTTGGCTTTACATCGGGTTTATTTGGAATTGGGGGCGGCTCTCTCATGGTACCTGCTATGATCCTCCTGTTTTTATTTCCACCACATGTGGCCGTTGCTACGTCCATGTTTATGATTTTTTTATCAGCATTAGTAAGTTCTGTTACACATGTAATGCTTGGGAATGTTAATTGGCTTTATGCGTTAGCGCTCATTCCCGGTGCCTATATTGGTGCGAAACTGGGGGCTTACCTAAATAAGAAAGTGAAATCGGACTCTTTAGTAAACATGTTAAGGATTGTGTTGATTATCGTAGGAATTCGTTTAATTTACCAAGGGTTAGTAGGATAATCGCAGGGAGAGGATTTTGTGATTGAAAAAATACATATATACCACACAAATGACCTTCATAGTCATTTTGAAAATTGGCCGAGAATTTCTCGTTTTTTATCAGAAAGAAAGCGTCAACATGAGGTAGCAGGCGAGGAAGTTATTTTTTTGGATTTAGGAGACTTTGTTGATAAGTGGCATCCATTAACAGAGGGATCAAAAGGAAAAGCAAGTGTTCCTTTGTTAAATGAAGTAGGATATGATGCAGTGACCATTGGTAATAATGAAGGAATTACTTTTTCTCATGAAGAGTTAGATACGATGTATAAAGAGGCACAATTCGATGTGGTTGTTGCGAATTTATACACCAAAAAAGGCCAGAGACCGAAGTGGGTAAAGCCATATATTAAAAAGAAGCTAAAGAGTGGGTTTACGTTTGCCATCATTGGTATTACCGCGTATTATGAACATTTTTATCAGTTGTTAGGATGGAAGATGACGCCGCCTTTAGATGAACTTAAAAAGGTTCTGGATGATATAACAGATGTTGATGGCATTATTTTAATGTCTCACTTAGGGATTAGAGATGATGAATGGATTGCTACAGAGCATGAGGTTATCGATGTCTTATTAGGAGGGCATACACATCATTTACTTCCTAACGGGAAAGTCATTCATCAGTCTCTTCTTGGAGCTGCTGGAAAGTATGGATATTATATCGGTCATGTGCAGCTAAGTATAGACACAAGCACTAATACGATTGTTAATAAAACGGCAACTGTGTATAAAACAGAAGATTTAGAAGAAAAAAAACAGGATCAAAAACTCATTAATGATTGGATGGAGCAAGGAAAATCTCTTCTAAATAAAGAAGTTGTAAAACTAAAAAACGGATTAAAAGGGGACTGGTTTAATCCATCACCGTTAACTCAGCTTCTGTGTGATGCTATTCATCATTGGACTAAGGCAGATTGTACTTTTATTAATTCGGGGCTTGTCCTTGGTGATTTACCTCAAGGCAGTATTACACAATATCATATACATTCGTTACTTCCTCACCCTATTAATCCATGTGCAGTCACCCTAACTGGTGCAGAACTGAAAGAGGTTATTAAACAAAGCTTAAACCCAGAATTGCCACAACTACAATTAAAAGGGTTAGGTTTTCGGGGACAAGTGATGGGGAATATTGTCTATAAAGGGATTACAATTGGTGAGAGTATAAATGATCTCTCTATTAATGGAGAAAAAATTGAATTGCATCGAGAATATCGTTTAGGTACGACAGACATGTTTACCTTTGGTCATTTCTTTCCTGAGCTTAAAAGAGCCAAGAAAACATATTATATGCCAGAATTTATACGAGATGTTTTTTCATGGGAGTTAAAAAAGCATCACTCATAAGTTCTTCTCATCATACATATATGGTGAAAGGAGCGTTGAAGCATGGTGAATTTATCCCCAATTGTCATTGAAGGACATACATTTTTAGCCATTTCAGTAGAACTTCCAAAAACTAATCTGCTTGTTGTTACATGTGACAATGGCTATATTATGTGCGGTGCGCTAGATGTAAAACTTCTGAATGATAAGCTTTTTGCCCGGAAAATAATAGCAGGTAGAGCAGTCGGAGTGAAAACAATTGACGAACTTTTACATGCCCCATTAGAAATGGTTACACATGAGGCTGAGTCACTAGGAATAACAAAAGGAACTATAGGCAAAGAAGCTTTGTTAAAAATGGTGTAAAACAGCCTAAAAGGGCTGTTTTATTCTTTGTTCGCTAGTTCTCACCCTTTAAGGAAAAAGTTGAATATTAAAATTGATTCTCAATGGTTATCTACTTGCCGTACCCATTAATTGTTGACTGCACTATCTCCTTCCCTTATAAAAAGACATCATATATTTCATTTACAAAATTCACCTTTAACAAATCTCTTATTATAGATGCAAACGATACTTTTTTAAATAACTATGTAGAGATGGCTAAATAGTAAAATGTATGGAATGATCTTGGTTCAATATTTGTAAAGTGTTTAAGTAAACAACATGCTATATTTAGTGTGCTTACTTGTTATGGACTTAAGTGGAAACTTCAAATTCCTTTTTGGGAAATTTTTCTTATGTAAATAGGTTGCAAAATGCTAGATATGTTGATATAGTAGTAAAAGTGTTTAATAATTTAATAATATCCTAATCAAAATCCGATGGGGTAGAGGCTGCAAGATTTATTAGTAAGCTGTGTGAGGATGACAACGAAGATCACAGTTAAAAGGAAGTTTTGCCGAAGTAATAAAGATAGGTCGAATTCTTTATTATTGGGGTTACTTTGAAAAAAGGTAACACTGTCATTATGAAGAAATATTATCATCTTCATAATGGGGAGCTACAGATCGTGATGGAGAAATGTCTATATTACAAAGGTAATGATAGCGTCTCTATCATTACCTTTTTTGTATTTCTTCTATGATACAAACTGTTCCCCCCTGTCCTATAAATAGGAGGAGGAAAACTATATGGAAAACACAATTTACTCATTATTACCACCACTAATTGCGATTATAATGGTCGTCTTAACGAAACGAGTTCTACTTTCGTTAGGGACGGGAATTGTATCAGCAGCCCTCATTTTATCTCAATTCAATATCGTTGAAACATTTACAATTATATGGGACTCATTTAAAGGTATTTTCGTTGATGAAGGTGCACTAAATACTTGGTATGTATATATTATGCTCTTCCTACTAATTCTTGGAATGATTACGGCGTTTATTAATCTTTCAGGCGGAACACGTGCCTTTGGAGAATGGGCAATGAAGCGTGTGAAAACAAGAGTAGGAGCACAAATCGTTGCGGCAGTACTAGGAATTATTGTTTTCATCGATGATTATTTTAATGCGCTTGCAGTAGGGCAAGTCGCTCGTCCAATAACTGATCGTCACAACGTTTCTCGTGCAAAACTTGCGTACATTATTGATTCAACATCTGCACCAATTTGTGTTGTTTCCCCAATTTCGAGCTGGGGTGCGTATATCATTACCATTATTGCGGGAATTATCACGGAATATAATGTGTCGGACTACTCTGCTTTTTCGGCGTTTATTCAAATGATTCCAATGAATTTATATGTGTTTGCAGCCATTGCTCTCGTATTTATTACGACTACGCGTGGTATTAACCTAGGACAAATGAAAGTTCATGAAGCTAGAGCTATCGAATCTGGTGAAGTATATGACAAGACTAAAGACATCCCTGGAGAGTTAAAAAATGACCTTCCTGTTAGTGAGAAGGGTCAAGTTATTGATTTAATTTTACCGATCATCGCTTTAGTAGTAGGAACGATAGGAACAATGATTTGGACAGGGTTTGATGGAAAATGGGATATATTTAATATTCTTGAGAATACAGATGTAGCAACTTCATTATTATATGGAGGGTTAGTTGGATTAGCTGTAGCGGTCGTGATGAATTTACGCAAAGGATCTCAAGCATCGACCTATTCAGTCGGTATCGTGGAAGGGATTAAGTCCATGCTACCAGCTATTTATATCCTCATTTTTGCATGGATGATTGTTGGTTTAATTGATTCATTAGGGACAGGCACTTATTTAGCTGGGCTAGTGGAAGAATCGAATTTACCAATTGGATTATTACCAGCTATTCTCTTTATCGTAGCAGGAATCATTGCTTTTTCAACGGGAACATCTTGGGGTTCATTCGGTATCCTTTTACCAATCGCAGGGCAAATTGCGGCAGTAACAGATGTTGAAATGTTGCTTCCTTCATTAGCTGCTGTTTTAGCAGGTGCTGTTTTTGGTGATCATTGCTCACCAATCTCTGACACGACTATTCTTTCTTCAACTGGTGCGGGAAGTAATCACATGGATCATGTCATTACTCAGCTACCTTATGCCCTTACTGGAGCGGTGATTTCAGTTATTGGCTTTATAATTTTAGGATTTACTGGCAGCACTCTTCTTGCCCTTGGTATAACCGCTATGTTATTAATAGCTTATGGTTTTGTGATGGGCAATAAAGGTGAAAAGACAGTATAATAGATTAAAAAACTTAGGCATGAGTCCGGAATGGAACCGGACTCATGCCTTTTCGTTTTGTCTGCTTCCGTTTATGGTAATTAGTTCGGACTTAACATGCACGACCTTTAACAGAATGTTTATTTTTATAATATTCTCCTTGGTTCATTTACTTCCATTTTTCCCTATTTAAAATAGTATACTTTATTCGCATATGATATATATCTTAATGTTTGGCGATATAATGTGGATGATTTCCTGCTAGAGACTTGGGTCAAAGGTCATAAATTTAAAGTGAATTGATGCTATAAGTGAGGATTGGATTAAATTACAAGAGAATTGTTGACTCAAAAAGGGAGGAGGTTTATTTAGTAGTGTAAGTTGATTATCTTTCAAAGAATAACACCGATATTTCAGTCATATCAATAAGGATGGAGAAAGGTATGAAATCCTAATTAAGGATGATAATCTATCACAGGTGGCGAAGGTTAGTAAGTTATAAAGAAGCGTTCCTCCCTATTTTTTTAGAATCTTTCGAATCTATGAAATATTACTTTGACTTTTGTCCTATAGGTGCTTATACTTATTGTTAGATTATAGTAAATAATCTGAAAATTATAATATTCTTGCTTCGACGAGAAGCAAGGAAGTAGGGGGGAATTGTCAATGGAAAGTCGTCCACAGTGGGGGACACGTGCTGGATTTATCCTAGCTGCTGTAGGTTCTGCCGTTGGATTAGGGAATATTTGGAGATTCCCAGGAGTAGCGTATGATAATGGAGGAGGAGCATTCTTTTTACCGTACTTATTTGCTTTATTAACTGCTGGAATTCCACTTCTTATCTTAGAGTTTACAATTGGTCACAAATACCGTGGTTCCGCTCCATTATCTTATACTCGTGCTAGTAAAGGTAGTGAATGGCTAGGCTGGTGGCAAGTTATGATTTCCTTTGTCATCTCAACTTATTATGCTGTTATTATTGCATGGGCAATGGCGTATGCTTATTTCTCAATTAATTTACAATGGCAAGATAGTGAGAGCCCAGTCAGCTTTCTAGTCGGAGACTATTTGAAGGTCACTGACCCTGGAAAGATTGGGGATCTCGTTCCTGGTGTGCTAATTCCACTAATTATAGTTTGGGTTATTACATTAGGTGTGTTATTTGCTGGTGTTAAAAAAGGAATTGAAGTAGCTAATAAGATTATGATTCCTGCACTAGTTGTTTTGTTCTTAATTATTGTTATTCGTGCCCTTACGTTAGATGGTGCAGTAGATGGATTGAATGCATTCTTCAAGCCAAATTGGGACCAAATTATGGAACCTGAAGTGTGGGTTGCAGCATATGGTCAAATCTTCTTTAGTTTATCAATTGCCTTTGCGATTATGATTACGTATTCAAGTTATTTACCTAAGAAATCTGATTTGACGAATAACGCCTTTATTACTGGGTTTGCCAATTCTAGTGTTGAGTTACTAGCTGGTTTTGGAATTTTTGCTGCACTTGGTTTTATGGCATTTTCTCAAGGTGTAGCGTTTGAAGAGCTGGATGCGAGCATGAGTGGGATATTACTAGCATTTGCTGTATTCCCTGAAATTATTAATCAGTTCCCTGCTTTAAACGGATTGTTTGGATTCTTATTCTTTACATGTTTAGTTCTTGCGGGGTTATCTTCTCTCATCTCCATTGTAGAAACGTTTGTTTCAGCAGCATCGGAGAAATTTAATGTATCACGACCTACGGCAGTTGCTGTTGGAGGAGGTCTTTCAGCCGTTATTTCCTTATTATTTGCCACACAAGGCGGACTCAACTTCCTTGACGTGACAGATGAATTTATTAACCAATTTGGTGTAGCATTAGCGGGGTTATTTGAAGTGGTATTCATTGCGTGGATTGCACGACAACTTACTCCACTTCAAAAACATGCCAATTCCGTATCTGATATTCAATTGGGATTCTGGTGGAAATTGTGCTTAGGATTAATTACACCGATTGTATTAGGTTATATGATGTACGGAAAATTAAAAGAGCGTATCATTGAAAGCTACGGTGGCGGAAGTTACCCACTAGAGTTTGTTTTTAATGCTGGTTGGGCAGTAGCAATTGGTGCAATGCTTATCGCCGTTCTATTAACCGTAAAACCTTGGAATTCTAATACGGTGGAGCTTCCGGTATCGAAGAAGGAGGTATCTTAATGGATACGAGTGCAATTGTGATGATGGTAGTTGGAGTGGTTATCATTTGGGGAGGCTTAGCAGCAAGTATATTTAATGCTGTGAAAAAGTCAAAACAATGAAGAAGAAAAAAGAGCTTCGGATAATCCGAGGCTCTTTTTTATCGTTGTTTTTGCCTTTCTTGTCTCTCCCAAAGCTTTAAATGAGGGTATGGATCAAAGGACCATTCCGTAAAGCCGTTGTCTTTATACATTCCATAGTGTAAATGGGGTGGGAATTTACCAGAAGTACCTGGCGGACCGTAGCCAGTACTCCCAACCCCGCCAATAATCTGTCCTGGTTTTACGGTTTGTCCAATCGTTAATCCTTTTGAAAATCCACTAAGGTGGGCGAAGTAATGGTACGTATTATTAATATCTCTTATTCCAATTCTCCATCCCCCGTAACGGTTCCACCCTTTCATTTCAATAATACCGTAGCAAGTTGAGCGGACAGGTACGCCATAATCAGCAAATATATCAGTTCCTTCATGAATGCGCCTTCCACCCCATCCACGAGCATCGCCCCATGTATTCCGATAGCTATAGTTAAAACGAAGTGGTAGTGGGAAAGATTTTTCATCTAGTGAAATACTTCCATATGTTTTATAAATTTTCGCTTTTCCCATTATAATACTGACAGTTTTATCACGTTTATAGATATTCCATAAACCAATTTTAAAATTATCTTCATCGATTCCGTATTGTAAAATTTGTTGGCTTATTGCCATAAGAATATCTTCATCATTCTCACGATCGGCTTTTCCGTCATTGTTTCCATCTTCTCCAATTCCATTAAAAAAAGCAATCGTATTAGGAGTTTGATCTTCTAAGTTAGGGTTTAACGCACCTGCCCATTCCTCTTTTGAAAAATAGATGGAAATAACCCCTTTAGGGTTTGGGATGTCTTTTCTTGAAAATCGCCAACTACGTTCATATTGATCTATCGCAGCTAAATAGTACCATGGAATTTGAGTAGCTGCTTCCATTTTTGTATAAAGTTCCATGCGAAGGCGATAACGATCAGCCTCACTTAATTCTTTTCCTTGAGCATGAAAAGGTCTTAAGGAGGAAAAGAGAAAGAGCATTACGATTAGATAAAGAACTTTTTTCAACACTTACCTCCTCCTTCATTAGCTTCCTAGCTTCTTCTCTTATTGTGTTACATGGATAGAAATTCATTTATATCAATAATTGGAAGCTGAAACCGAATGCTTGTTTTCGTTATTTCAGTATGATACAGTGTCAAAGAAGAACTTCGTAAATGGTTTAAAATACATAAATGTTTTCCTTCTATTTTTAGTGGTATCATTATGGAAGAATGGAGATGATTGTATGAGTAAGAAAGATGAATATTTACGTAAACCTGATTGGTTAAAAATAAAACTTAACACGAATGAAAACTATACAGGTCTTAAGAAAATGATGCGCGAGAAGAATTTGCATACGGTTTGTGAGGAAGCAAAATGTCCGAACATTCATGAGTGTTGGGGAACGAGACGAACAGCTACCTTTATGATTTTAGGTGATGTTTGTACACGTGCCTGTCGTTTCTGTGCAGTCAAAACGGGACTACCAACCGAGCTTGACTGGCAAGAGCCAGAGCGTGTTGCAGATTCTGTGGAATTAATGAACTTAAAACATGTTGTGGTAACAGCTGTTGCCCGAGATGATTTGAAAGATGGAGGATCCGAGGTGTTTGCTGAAACAGTTCGAGCTATTCGCCGTAAAAGCCCCTTCACAACCATTGAAGTATTACCTTCTGATATGGGTGGCCTTTATGAGAATGTTAAAACATTGATGGATGCCAAGCCAGATATCTTTAATCATAATATTGAAACGGTGGAGCGCCTAACTCCGAGAGTACGAGCAAGGGCAAAATATGACCGTTCCCTAGAAGTGCTTCGAATGGCAAAAGAACTTCAGCCAGACGTACCGACGAAGTCCAGTATTATGGTTGGACTAGGTGAAACAAAAGAAGAGATTATTCAAACAATGGATGACTTACGTGCAAACAATGTTGATATTATGGCAATTGGTCAGTATTTACAGCCATCTAAAAAACATTTGAAAGTGCAAAAATATTATTCACCAGATGAATTTGGAGAATTAAGAAAAATAGCTATGGAAAAAGGATTTAGCCATTGTGAGGCAGGTCCATTAGTGCGATCTTCTTACCACGCAGATGAACAAGTTAATGCAGCTGCAAAAGCGAAGCAAGAACTTGGCGAATCAGCTGTAGAAGCGTAATGAAAAAAGTTCAGTGATCGCTCACTGAACTTTTTTATTATCACTTTTTTTCTATCGATTCATGTTTTGCTTAGTGAAATCGTATCGTGCAGGTCCTTTTTCCTTATATTTCATGTCCGTAGACATTTCCTCGTTTGATGATTCAACATTCTGCCCTTGGGGAGAGCTTTCCAACATCAAGCGAATAACGTTATCTATTTGATCACTTGACTCTTCAGAATTTGAACTAAGCGGGGCTAAGTTCTCTACATCTCTCATAAGCATTTTATCATCGGTCACATAAACATGGTACCAACGGGGCAAAACGGATAAAGCTGTTTTCTTTACTTGGTCAGCAACTTCAAAGCGACCTTGCTCATCTACTTCGTTCGTTGTGTAGGAGACAAGAACCTCTTCATCTGTGACAAGCGCAGCACAGTCGTTTACTTTTGGAAGAGTAACACTCAACTCGCTAATAATATCCGCCATTTCTTTTCGATTAAGGGAATACATATTTTCCATAGAAATTTGACCATTTCCAGCTGGATTTTTTTGATGGCGAACATAGCCATATTTTGAGACAGTTCCCTCTGTTGATACATTTCCTTTTTTATTAAATAAATCATTTTTATTGGCAATATTAATAGTGTTTCCATCATCATTCACAATCATTTCATCACTGCCGTAACTATTTGCACAGGCTGATCCAATAAGGGAGAGGGATACTATACTGATTGTTACCGCGGATTTTCTCAATGTAACACCTCCTCATCCAATAGGATGACCATTGTTTTACTTTTTCTACTTAGTAATTAATGGGGAAAATGCGTTATAATCTAGAGAGGTCGTTAAGATTGAATAGGACGAAGAGAGGTGAAATTTGTGATCGACATAAATAAAACATCGTATGAAATCTTAAAGGAATATCGCGAAGGATTCAATGAAGAGGCATTCCGCGGGAGGTATAGCGACATTTTATCCAAGTATGATTACATTGTTGGTGACTGGGGATACGGTCAATTAAGATTAAAGGGCTTTTTTAATGATCAAAACCCTAAATCCTCATATGATAGTAAGATTTCCACTCTTGATGATTATTTATATGAATTTTGTAATTTTGGATGTGCTTATTTTGTGCTAAAAAAAACCAAAAATAAATAAGGTCCAACTTTGACCTTATTTATTTTCGTCTTCCTTTGGATTATCATGAGGAGGATGAGAACCATCCATTTCCCGTGGTAGTCCTTGATGAAGAGATTTAAATTCATAATTAAAAGCACTATAGTAACGTTGGCCGTTTTTCCAAGGGGTAGATTTATTTTGAACGGGAACATCTTTCCCTCTTGGACTGCCATATGGTCCTTCTGGCAGTTGTTCAGGAATTAAATTATTTTTCCCTGCTTCGACATTAGAAAAGTCGTGATAGTTTTCATCATCTAAATAAAAACTCATGCCATCCCTCCTTCTCCTTTAGTATGGAGGGTACGTTTAAAATCATACTATTAAACGATGTCGGTCAGAAAAGCACGAAGTTCATTTGCTTCTTCCTCAGAAACTTTATACACATTTTCTATATAACCTGGCTCATCTAGGTCATCATTCCCGATAATGGCAAAGCGTCCTCCTTGAATATCAAGGACAAGTTTTTTTCCGTAATAGCGTTCCGTTGTCATGATGGCAAGATCGTAGCGTTGGTACTCTCCCATAAAGCTTACAAAGCGCGTTTTTGTTTCTTCCATATCATCATACAAGAAAAATCGTTCAGTCATCTTCATCCTGCCTTTCGATAGATCAATTTATTTATTACATATTATCATATCAGAAAAAGCGGTGTGTGCATTTTTGTGATAAAATAAGAAATGACTTTTTCAAGGAAAGAAGGGGCATTTAAGTGTACTTTGTGGATAGAGAAAAAATTGAAGAAATGCTAACCTTTATGGATCATCAGCTAAAACATTTGCAACAACCATTTATGAAAGTAACACTCCTTGAGCAAGCGGCAATCGAGAGATGGGCTCATACCGTTATTGAGGCAATTTTAGATGTAGGTAATAGTATGATTGATGGTTTTATCATGCGTGATCCAGGAAGCTATGAGGACATAGTTGATATTTTAACAGATGAAAAAGTAATAACCGAAAAGATGTCAGTGGATTTAAAGAAAGTTATTTCATACCGTAAGATGCTTGTTCAACAATATACGGAGGTAGATCATTCGAAAATCTTAACTGATTTTCAAACCCATATGGAATCACTTTCTGCCTATTCAGCAAAGGTGCGCGAATATTTAACGAATGAGTTAGGACCAGTTTCTGCTTTTCGTAATTAGTGAGGAAAAACGCTTTCTTAATGAAAGCGTTTTTAATTTTATAAATCAGCATATTCTATATGTATGGAAACTTTGAGAGGAAGAGGAACATGAAACAATATAAAGGGTATTTAATTGATTTGGATGGAACTATGTATCGTGGAAAAGAAAAGATTGAAGAGGCGGGTGATTTTGTACATCGTTTAAAGAGTAAGGGAATTCCGTATTTATTTGTTACAAACAACTCTTCAAGAAGGCCAGATCAAGTAGCTGAAAAGCTTTGTAAGTTTGATATCCCTACCGATGAATCACAAGTATTTACTACTTCAATGGCAACTGCTCAGTATATTCAAGCAAGAAAAGCGGGGGCAACAGTATATATTATTGGGGAAGAGGGAATTCGTTCAGCTATTGAAGAAAAGGGTTTAATAATTAGTGAAGAAAATCCGGATTTCGTAGTCGTTGGAATGGACCGCGGTATTAGTTATGAAAAACTGGCACTTGCTTGTTTAGGTGTTCGAAATGGCGCTACATTTATTTCAACAAATGGAGATATTGCGATTCCAACAGAGCGTGGATTGTTACCAGGGAATGGTTCATTAACTTCTGTCGTGACGGTATCTACGCAAACACAGCCCATTTTTATTGGAAAACCAGAGCCGATCATTATGGAGCAAGCATTAAAGGTGCTAGGTGTTTCAAAAGAAGAGACGCTAATGGTAGGAGATAATTATGATACAGATATTTCAGCTGGAATCCGCTCAGGAATAGATACATTACTTGTTCATACAGGAGTCACGACAAAAGAAATATTAAAAGAAAAAACTACTCAACCAACGTATACCGTTCAATCACTAAGTGAATGGGAGGTTTGATGGTAGTAGGTTAGCATTGTCAACGGTCCCCTTAAGCATTTATTAAGGGGCCGTTATCAATGTTTTTCTTTCATCGGACCCTTGTTAGTTCTTTGGTAAATATACTGTAATCGTCTTTCCTTTTGTAACTTGGCTTTCAGAGATGCCACCATGAGCGAGGATAAAGACTATTTACAATCGTCATCCCTAGACCAGTACCAAATTCAGGCGAATAAGTCGTTGTACCTCTATAATATTTATGGTTGTTTGCTTTACAAGCTGCTTAGTTATAGGAGGAAAAAATGTACTAGCTGTATAGTGGAGATTAACTTCTTAAGGTTTGAAAATAGGCCTTCCCTCTTCAAAGAGGAATATAGGAAGAGAATTATAATGGTTATTTATTTTTATAAAGAGGTCATGACAGTAAAAAAATGAAAACCACGCTTTTGAGGAGGTGGTTTTCATTTTTACATTGTTATCAACTTATTCCACATTAGCGGCCCGATGAGCCAATCGTGAAGAAGCTGCAGCTGCAATTGCGCCAACGATATCATCTAAAAATGTATGGCATTGTTTTAAAGATTTATCATTAAGCCTATCTAAAATACCTGGTTTCTCCTTATCAATATAGCCATAGTTCGTGAAACCGATGGAGCCATACACATTGACAATTGAAAAGGCTAATATTTCATCTACACCGTATAAGCCCTCATCCACAGAAATAATGGATTGTAACGGTTCTTCTAATAAGCCTTGCTCTGTTAAGCGATCAAGTTGAATTCCGGTTAAAATTGCATTTTGAACTTCTCTTTTAGATAGGACGCGTTCAACGTTATGAACACATTCTTCCATTTTTAAATTAGGATGATATTTTTTTTGAAGAAACATCACTAAATCCGCGATATCATCAATTTCTACTCCTCTTTCGTGTAGCCACTTTCTAGCGGTTTCTTCTGATAGATGCATTTTACTTTCTTTCATGATTGTCACCTTTTCTTTTTTTATTGGTTTTATGATTAAATACATAAAGTAATCAATGTTTATGAAGTGCTTAAAATTGTATATTCCCTTTTTTCCCTACAACGAATCGATTTATTCACGTTGTTAGTTAAGCTTTGTAAGTTTACAACATATAGATATGTAGTAAGAGAAGTAAAAAGGGGATGATGGGTTGCAAGAGGTTTTGGAATATTATTTTGGAATTAATGCCAGTAAAATTATGGATCATGAACGGTATGAGCGTTACGTAAAAGATGGTGTAGTATATTCTATTGTAAATGTGACAAATGTGGAACAAGAATACTTAGTGGAGTTATATCAAATGTCTGAGCATTTAAAAGAACGTGGCGACCGATATGTTTCCTCGTTTATAAAGGCGAATGAAGGCAAATTTTTAATTACTCATGAAGGGAAGGACTTTGTGGTCGTACAAAATCAGCAGCTACCTCCTCCTCGAGAAAAAAAGTTGGGTAGAAAATTAGCAAAGTTTCATCAACGGGGGCGATTAATTCCTGAAAAAATTGTCTATAGTAGCCGTGTTGGGGAATGGAAAAGCTTATGGGAAAAACGTCTAGATCAAATGGAAAAAGCTTGTTATGAGATGGTGCGACGTGAGCCAAATGACCATTTTGAACGGATGTTAATCGATGCGTTTCCTTACTATATGGGGCTTGCTGAAAATGGAATTCAATATTTAGTGGATACAGAGTTAGATGATGAACCATTACAAGATGATGCGGGTACCGTTTGTCATGAACGATTTTTAAATTCAACATGGGGGACGGATCAGTGGATACGCTTTCCATTCGATTGGGTATTCGACCATTGTAGCCGCGATATTGCAGATTGGATACGTGGTCAATATTTAAGCCGAAATCGAACATTTGGACCAGATGTACAGAAATTTATACAAGAATACCAAACAATTTCGAGGTTATCGCCTTTCGCGTTTCGCTTAACTTACGCAAGGCTCATCTTCCCACTTCACTTTTTTGAATGTGTAGAAGATTATTTTATCACCCGATCAGAACAACGAATGAAACTGTTAGAAGAAAAGCTTGAAAGATATTTAAGGTTTTCTAGTGACTATGAACGTTTTTTAGGTAGTTTCTATGAAATATGTCAAATTTCTTCTAGGGCTCAATCTATTCCTAGGATAGAGTGGCTGTCTATGTAGGTCAAAATGCTGTCATTACATCCATGGATTGTTGAATAAAAAGAACAAGGGAACGCATAGTTCGTACCTTCCCTTGTTCTATAGTATCCATATTTTAAGGTAAACTACTTCATAAATGATAATATCTTTTCTTTCAAACCACCAATACTTGTATATATAATATAAGTCTCAGAACTTGTATGTATAACTACTCTATCAGTGTTTCCATAAGGATAACCAAATCGCAAAGCTGATTTTTCCTCACCACTATAAGTATCATCATATTGTACTTCTGTAATATCAGATAATGGTATTTCTATTTTACTTAAATTCCATTTAATCTGTAAGTGTTCATCTTTCTTTGTTACCTTCACTTCGAACATACCTATCACTCCAATCTTTATATGTAAACATACGTCATTAACTGTAAAAAAGCTTCAATTTTTACTATAAATTCATTTAGGTATAGGTCATTTATAGGATACTGTCTAGAAAATATTGCGTCATTTATATCATTAATGTTTATAATCGGCTGTTTGGTGTAGCATCTAGCTTATACAACGAATGCTTGAATCTATAGCGTCCAAGCTTTTCTCTCTTTGCAAAACGTCAATTGTGTGTACATAGGGAATAAAC
Organism: Bacillus spongiae; assembly: GCF_037120725.1. Lineage (NCBI taxonomy): Bacteria > Bacillati > Bacillota > Bacilli > Caryophanales > Bacillaceae > Bacillus > Bacillus spongiae. Next base: position 122,546 of record NZ_JBBAXC010000009.1, on the reverse strand, counting down.
TTTATACATTTCTGAACGAATATTATAATCTAACCACGACGTAGCTAGTTAAAAAGAAGACCTTAACGAGAATTGTGCTTCATTAGCGAGTAATTAACGTCTTTCATGGAAAGGGTATTTCACTTTTCTTGCTTTACTTCATGTTGGGTTGTAAAATGCAGAAAAAAGGGAAAGGAGGTTAGGGAGTGAAGCCATTTGTATATATCACTAGGAAACTTCCAGAAGAAATTATCCAACCGCTTCAAGATAATTTTGATGTAGAGATGTGGTACAAAGAAGACGAACCTGTACCTCGTGAAGTGTTACTTAATAAAGTTGAAAAAGCTAGTGCTTTGTTAACCATGTTATCTGAAAAGGTGGATAGCGAGCTTCTGGAGCGGGGAAAGCAACTAAAAATTATAGCGAACATGGCGGTTGGCTACGACAATATTGATTTAAATGTTGCTGAAGAAAAAGGGGTTTTAATAACCAATACACCAGACGTTTTAACAGAAACAACAGCAGATTTAGCTTTTTCGCTTATATTAATGACAGCACGAAGAACCATTGAAGCAGCTTCGATGATTCAAGATGGAAAATGGACGAGTTGGGCACCACGTTTATTAGCAGGCGTCGACGTTCATCATAAAACAATCGGAATTTACGGTATGGGGAAGATTGGCCAAGCTGTTGCTCATCGAGCGAGAGGGTTCCACATGAGGGTTCTCTATCATAATCGAAAACGGTTAATAAAGGTGGAACAGGATTTAGGGGCCACGTATGTTTCATTCCAGCAACTACTGTCCCAGTCTGATTTTGTAGTGTGTTTAGCACCACTTACTGCAGAGACAAAGGGTATATTTGGCATTCAAGAATTTAAACAAATGAAGAGTAGTGGCATATTTATTAATGCGGCAAGAGGGGCTATTGTAAAAGAGGTTGATCTGATTGAAGCTCTTAAACAGAGAGAGATTGCTGGAGCAGGATTAGATGTATTTGAAAAAGAACCGATTGATAGTGATAATCAATTGTTAACGTTTCCGAACGTTGTGTCACTTCCACATATAGGTAGTGCAACAGAGGAGACAAGGAGAAAAATGATGAGCCTATGTGTTCAAAATATTGAAGCCGTACTGACGGGGAATAAGCCTATAACATTAGTTCGTTAAAAAAAGACGTGCAAATGCACGTCTAACTGATAAAATTAAAAAACTTGTTCTACTTCAACAACGCCAGGAACTTCTTCAAGTAAAGCTCGTTCAATTCCCGCTTTTAACGTGATGGTTGAGCTTGGACAGCTACCGCATGCCCCTAGTAAACGTAGCTTTACAATACCGTCTTCAATATCAACAAGCTCGCAATCTCCGCCATCGCGCAGTAGAAATGGACGTAATTTATCTAATACTTCGGAAACTTGCTCTTTCATTTCTTGTTCAGCCATGTTAATCGACTCCTTTCCTTCCTTTCTTTATTATAATAATTATTGAGAAAAAAATCTATTGTTGAGAAACAATTTCGTTTGGTCAAAGGAAAATTGACTGTTAAAAAACAATTTTTTCAATGAGCAACTAAAAGAAGTTAGGTTGTAAGACAGTAAAACATGAGTTTAACACTTATCCGTTTTTTTCTTATAAAATTTTCGGTACAATAAAAGAAAATACAATAGGAGAGAGTCCTAATGAATAAACAAGTAGTAATTGAAGTATATGGTGCTGAACAAATCTGTGCAAGTTGTGTGAATATGCCATCCTCTAAAGAAACAATGGATTGGTTACAAGCTGCAATTTCTAGAAAGTATCCTCAACAACCTTTTACAATCGACTACATTGATATATATAATCCTCCTGAGCATGAAGAGAAAAAAGTGTTTGCTCAAAGAGTTATTGAGGAAGATCTTTTTTATCCAGTCGTGTTAGTAGAAGGGAAAATTGTAGGTGAAGGAAATCCAAGGTTGAAGGCGATATACAGTGAACTGGAGCAATTTGGTTACCAACCTAAATAGTGAATTAGCATAGGCTAAAAACGCCTCCACCTACAATATCGTTTTTCAAGTAGTTTAAATACCTTCTGTTTTAGGAGGAGTTAGATTTTGGAGAAATGAATTGACGAATAGGATGAACCTCTTATTCGTCAATTCTCTTTTTTTCTAGGCCAGTTGATGAACCCCTTCAATTAATAAATAGTAGACCTTTCTATTTGGACGAATCTATTACTTCTTTCGTATAAGCAGGGTTATTGGTGATCAAACCATCAACTTTTAAAGTAAGCATTTTGGGCGTTAACTCTTTCTCATCGTCTGGGTAAAAAAATACGTGAATTTCCATTCTAGCATTATGAACCATGCTGACTATGTCGTCATCAATAAACTGAGCATTAGGCCCAACAGCATAAGCGAATTCTTTTATGTTGTTTAAGGTATCTAAATTTAACTCCTGTATTTCTTCATTATTTAATAAACGAACAAGCGGAATACGTTTGTTTATGGAATGGATTTTCTCTAAACTCTTTTCATTAAAAGATTGAACAACCACTTTTTTTCTATCAATAAGATCGTATTTGGATAGTAGATCAACTAGCTTTTGTTCCATTACTAGGGGGTCGTTTGGATCTGTTTTAGTTTCAATATAATAGTTTGTCGATGTACCAAACTCTTCGATAATCTCTTCAATGGTTACAATTTTCTGCCCCTTACCTGCATCTAATTCTTTCAATTCAGCTAAAGTAAGGTCGCTGACCCTATCTGTACCGTTAGTTGTTCTTTCAACAGTCTCATCATGTATAGCCACTAACTCACCATCTTTAGATTGCCTTAAATCAATCTCGATGAAATCTGCTTTATCTTTTATGGCTCTTTCATAAGATAATAAAGTGTGCTCAGGTTCTAGTTCAGAAGCTCCTCTGTGTGCAATTGTTAAAGGTTGAATTTCTCTAGTTTTTTCAATATCTTTAGTGTTAGAAGAGGCCGTTGTTGAACAACTAATTAGACTAACACATAGGCTTATTAAAAGTATATTTAAATAATTTTTCATCCTATTAATCTAGCATACTAAAAGATTTACAACAAGATTATCATAGTGGAATGTTTAACCAATAAAAAAAGACGTGTAAAACTGATAACAGTTCACACATCGTGGACATTCTTGTATGAGAAAATAAATCAAAATGTAATGACAATAAATATAGAATGATTTTTATCCGTTGTGATATTTATACATCCATAAGATTCCTGACTTTAGCAAACGCGCAACACGGCCTGTAATTGCACGTTCATTAACTAGACCAAATCCGTGCTTTTTCCCAAGTGATCCTAAGATACCTTTAAGTTTAATAGTGGGCATCTTTTCAGGGAGCTTTTGATTATTCCAACGTTTTAGCAATACATCGACAATTTGTTCAGCCTGTCCTTCGGCCAATTGTGCACTAGGAGCGTGTGGTAAAGCAGCGCAATCTCCAACTACATAAACATTTTCATCTTTCGGAAGGTTGTGATACTTTGTGAGCACGACGCGACCTGAACGATCTTTTTCCACATCCATCTCTCGGACAATTTTATTTGGCTGTATTCCAGCTGTCCAAACGATAATGTCACACTGAATGGCTTTGTCATGATTATAAAGAATATTTTTCTCTACTTTTGTAATGTTGGCTTCGTTTATAACTTCAACATTGTTTCCTTCAAACCACCCTTGTACGTACCGGCTTAGGCGTTCAGGAAAAGCGGATAAAATACGGGTACCACGATCAAATAATTTAATGTTTAAATCTGAACGACTTTCACGTAATTCACTAGCTAGCTCAATTCCACTTAGGCCAGCGCCTACGATTCCGACGACGGATCCTGCTGGAAGATTGGATATAGATTCATAAGTGACTCTCGACTTTTCAATAGATTGAATGCTCGATGTGTTTTCGGCTGCACCTGGTACGTTATGAAATTTATCCTCACACCCTAAGCCGATGATTAAGTCATCGTATATAAGCGGCTCTTCATCTTTTAAGAAAACTGTTTTTAACTTATGGTCAATGGATTGAACCTCAGCATATTTAATGTTTAAACGAGAATGCTCTGGAAATGCTACGCGAACTTGTTGGTCAGAGATTGTTCCTGCTGCTAGAGCATAATACTCAGTTTTTAAACAATGATATGGGACGCGATCGACTAAAGTAATCGTTACATCTTCAGGCAGTTGATTTGGTAATAAGCGCATGAGTACTTTCATATTGCCATATCCACCACCAAGTAGCACTAAATGTTTCATGAAAAATTTCCCCTTTAAATTAGCCTTATACTTTGAAGAATAGTAATATTTTGAAAGTAAGCATTTTCAATATGATGAATAAATAAGGTGATAATATGTGAAATAAAATAAATATCATCTAAAAGTATATCGAAATAACTCGATTTTCACAATAAAATCTAGAGAAAAACTTCACAATCTGTTATACCAATTAAAATTTATTCGTTTTTTATGTTTTAGTTGGTTTGCGTGTATATAGATAATCATTAGCCTCACGAAAAATAGTCACAAGTTCTCTTTCATTGACGATAATAATAAAACGAGGTAGCATTATGTTGAGTAAAGAGGTGATCAAGATGAAGCCAATTATCGAATTTTGCATAAGTAATTTAGCAAATGGCTCCCAAAAAGCGCTTGAAATTTTAGATAGAGATCCCAATTTGGATATAGTTGAATACGGCTGTCTCGGTTATTGTGGAAAATGTTCACAATCCTTGTTTGCTCTTGTGAACGGTGAGGTTGTCATAGGTGATACACCTGATAATCTTGTAGATAACATCTATCAATACCTAGAAGATAATCCAATGTTTTAAGACGAGCGAGAAATTGCTCGTTTTTTTATTCGGGAAATATCCCCTTATTAGAATATCAAGTGTTAATCAACCACAATGGAACTCTTTGCTGCTTTATATTCTTGACGAGCTAGATACCAACCTTCACGGGCCATTTCGATTATTTTTCTTTCTTGCGATTGAGTCTTTGTCTCAATGACCTTCCTATAATATAGGATAGCGTCTTTATGATTATCTAAACGCCGATAACATTCACCAATAAGGTATAAAAGGCGAACTTCGTTCATCTTTAATTGAGAAAAATGATCCAATTGATAAGTATTTACATAATACTTAAGTGCATGACTTAAACAATACTTTTCCTCTTCTTCATTTTGTAATAAGCGATATAACCAAGCCATCCTTAAATATAATCCTCCAATGATAATATTCTGCTCTTTTTTTATTAACGCACAATGGATGGCTCGTTTATAGGATTCAAAGGCAATTTCTATTGTCCGTATGTCTCCAAAAGTTGATTCCTCCCCTGGTTTCATGTGGGCCAACAGTTTTTCCTTTACTTTAGGTGGAAAATAAGCAGAGAATTCTTCAGAATAGGAAAATCCGCAGTTTGGACAAACATGAACATAATAGAGAAGTGGAGATAAGTGAATATCCTGATATAATGGCATAAAGTCGGTATCTATACCGAAAAATGTAACGAAACGACTGCGTAAACGCATTGTGTTATAAGCATGATGGCATAAAGGACAAGTAGTATTTTTATTGAAATAAGGAGATGTATAGGTCATAGGTAATATAATTTATATGTATTCCCTTCTATTTGTTAGTTTTATTTTACTATAAAATATATAGTCTCTGGGGTCTTTTTACCTTAATTTCTACTATTTTGAGGAAAAGTCATGTCTGTTGAGCATTCATTGCATAGAGTATATACTAGGACTAATACGTTGATTGTAGGTGGAGGTGTAAATAATGAGTGAAGTTGTTTATATTACAGAAGCTGCTTCCTATCAGGTGAAAGATATGATGAAGCAAAATGAAGAGGAAGGAGCCTATCTCCGTGTAGCTGTGAAAGGTGGAGGATGTAGTGGCCTTTCATATGGTATGGGATTTGAACATGAGGTTTCTAAAGAGGATGTACAACTAGAGCAACACGGAATCAAAATTATTGTGGATAAAAGCAGTGCCGCTATTCTAAACGGGACGAAAATCGACTATAAACAATCCATGATGGGCGGCGGGTTTACAATTGATAATCCTAATGCCATTGCGTCATGCGGTTGCGGTTCGTCCTTCAAAACAGCAACAAATGCTGGTACGCCAGAGGATTGTTAAGGTTTTGAATATTTGTTCGGGGTTATGGATTACAGTGTAATTTTGAGTGTGCACAAGCATGAAAATGTATAATAACAACCCTATAAGTACCAAATTAAGGTTGTGAATTACATGCCTTCTCGTAGTTAATGTTGAAAAACATAAACTATTTGAGGAGGTTTTTTTATGACTTTAAACAAGAGAAACAAGCAGAAACCTGCAGGAAGGATGTCTAATCAAAAAATTATTCGAAAGTGAAAACCGAAAGGCAGGGCGTTGCTCGTTGGAAAATCCAAGTAATACTCGAAGAAACAAGCCGAAGAAATGAATGGAATAAGTAAGTCAACGTTAATAAGAGTGAAAAGAAGGCTGTCAGGTTAATGATAGCCTGCTCTTTTGACACGAGGCTCGATATATCCGACACCTCCCTTGGCGCATCAATCTTATGAGCACAAATTTAAAACTTGAGGTGTTAGATGAAAAAAGAACGCCGTTAAGCGTCTTTAAATTCCTAGAAGTTGCTTTTTCTTCGTGTTGAATTCTTCCTCACTAATAATGCCGGAGTCTCTAAGTTCAGCAAAGCGCTTTATCTTGCTGGCTGTGTCAAGAGGTGTGGCGGCTGAAGCTGCCGATTTACCTTTGCCGATATTATTAAGCACATGATTGATAAACCCTGCGATATCTCCTACGTTAATCTATTTCATTTTTACTGTATTGCCTGAAGAACAGAAAGTGATAGAATGCCCCATCATTCCCTTCCTCATTTCAATGCTGCTAACGTTTTCATAAGGGAAAATATCAGTGTTATAGCCGAATGTCTTCTTATCATAGAAAAAGATGCGTTTGTCAGTTGCAACATAACGCCGGTGCGTACGGTGTCCCAGTATTTCTGTTTCGTAGCCGCATAGAACTGAATAAGAAATTTTTTGCCAGCGTCCAAGTGCTCTTGTGCTAATTTAATAAATTTATCTATTATTTCCATAAGATAAACTCCTAGTTATGTAATTATTCAACATTAAATAATAATCTAATAGTTTATAGGTATAATATAGTAGTCCTTGCGAAACAGAATACGACGGTACAAACGTAACCCTTGTTATTACTGTACGGATAACACTAGAAAACTGTCATTTTCAGCTTTGTAAATAAATATCCGCCACCCCAATTTTACCGAGTCAGGGTTGCGGATAGCGCCTTCCTTAGCGTGTTTTTTACATAAGGACCGTTTAGGAGGTTTTTTTAGTTTGGATTGTAATGGTATTTATTCACGATGAGGTCGAGTAAATGAACGAACAATCTAGTGAAGTGTTCGGCGAATAATAGGAATTACCTGCGGTAAGTCGCAAGACGTTATGATAGACATAAGGTCATAAGTACCACACGTTAACCCCTTGGATTCATTCTGAACCTTCATGTTGTGATAGTTTGCAGACGTAGAGCACGAATTTCTGTCAGCAAGTAAATATTTACTGAAAAATTACAAGTCAACGAACTCATTATTATAAAAAGTATTACCTACAGAACAGTTATCTCTATCGCGGAAATAAAGATTAATAATCAACTCTTTATGCTTGTCCGTTTCAAATAATACTTCGAAGTGACGAGTAGCATCGGAATCAAACGTTGCACGAGTTCCTGGAGGGATGGTGAGCGTTTCTGTTTTTATTAATTCTGGTTCCATTGTATCTTCCCAATCAAAAGCGTAAGCTGTCACTTTAATGGTTTTGTTACTACGGTTTAAAATTTCAGCGTGACTATTATCTGCTCCTACTTCTCTATATAAGACACCACTAGTTCTTTTTTTTGTCTTATTGTGCCCCATTAATACACCACCTTTCATATTTCGATATATTATCGTATGAAGAATAAGCTATTAATGTGCTAGTTTCATCTATCATTTAACGGAAGTATTGTGATAAGAATATCGAGATTTTGATTGCAAAAATTTGGTGAAGTGGGAAAGGAAGTATCAATAAAATTGAAATGGGTAATTCATTTTCACGAAGAAAGCCAAAACAACATCCAATGATCATACTCTCATAAATGATTCTACTTGATACGTATTTCTCATCGGATTATGAAATTCTATTTTTGTAATACCTAGACGTTACTTTCTACACGCACCCGAATATAAAAGTGAAAGGGCTAAAAAATTCCACTGACTATATACCCAATATTCAAAACGTTAACTATATTGTTTGAACTTTCACAAGTATATTATTTTCACATAATTTACCAAAGAATTGAGCTGAAATATACAATAAGAAAAACTAGTACTGTGATATACTAATATAATAGTTTAATAGGGTATCTCCAATAACAAAACCAAAGAGAAGCCTGCTTTAATGCGGGGTTCTTCTCTTTTTGACCATAAAATGAATTGGAAAGGGATGAACTGTGATGATCAAAAGCCTAAGATGGCCATTGTGGTTACTAATTATGGCCCTCTTTAGCGGAGTACTTTTTTTAGTAAATCAATTACTAAGTAGCGGGACATATGCAGAAGAAAAGGTTGAGAGAAAGGACTGGAGCAAGTACCCTGGTTTAGCGTTAGAGACGAGGACGAAAAAAACAGAATATTATACCTTTTCTATTAGCCTACCTATGTTGGACAATAAGGAAATGAATAAGATAATTCAAAAGTGGGCTGCGGAGAAAAAAGAGTTTTTCCTTAGCAAGGTAGAGGAGAATAAAGACCAGATACATAAAGATAATCCTGCCTCTTTGTCAATAGAAGTAGATACAATTCAATTAGATGATGAAATGTATAGTTTAGTCTTCTCTAGTCATCTTGACTCAGGTGGTGCGAACGGGAAACAATATAAGAAAACCTTTAATATTAATGTATCGACCCATGATATTATAGGACTTGATGATGTTATTAAGGATAAAGAAAGCATTGAGGAAATGCGAAAGCTTGTCCAAAATGAGATGGAAAAAAATAAGGATTTATTTGCAAAGGTAGATAAAAATTTGTTAGAAAAGAGCTTAGCGAACCCACAAGATTGGAAATGGTCCATGGACTCGGATCAGTTTCATGTGTATTTTGATGAATCTGAAATATCAAAAGGGGATTTAGGTTCTGTAACGGTGGATATTTCAATGGATGAGGTCGAGCCTTTACTGCAATTACAGACAGAAGGTGAGCAAGAAAAAATAATACCACTGGACCCTAACGGGAAGTATGTTGCACTCACGTTCGATGATGGGCCGAATAAAAACGTTACACCACAAGTATTACAAATATTAAAAGAATTTGATGCAAAAGCTACCTTCTTCATGTTAGGAATACAAGTAGAGCGCTATCCTGAGCTTGCGCGAAAAGTGGCAAATGAGGGTCATGAAGTCGCTAATCATGGGTATGATCATCATGATCTAACACAACTAAACAAACAGCAAATTAAGTCGCAAATAGTAAAGACAAAGGAATTGATTAAAGAGGTCACGGGACAAGTACCATCCTTATTGAGACCACCATATGGGGCGTTTGATCATAAAGTGGAAGCCATAGCTTCATTAACAAGCTCTCCTCTAGTTTTATGGTCTGTTGACTCGTTAGATTGGAAAAGAAAAGGTTCTCAAACTGTGAGCAATATTGTCCAACAAGAAACAAACCCTAATTCCATTATATTACTCCACGATATTCATTCTACATCAGCTGAAGCACTTCCCACTATCTTATCTAAGTTAAAGGAAGACGGGTACCAGTTTGTAACTGTATCACAATTATTAACGTTAGAAGAATTTGATATGGATAATCCTGTGTATGGAGCAGTGAGATAATAGTTTTCTAGATAAATAGGTTGATAACCGTATACAATAGGTTGTGAAATAATAGACAAAGCAGGAGTGTCCGTAGTGACCTCCTGCCTTTTAAATAGTTATGGTATTTTCTAATAGGAATGATTAACTGTTAAAGAGAGAGGTGCTGTGAAGTGGTTGTACTCGAGCCTTTGGGTCCATGAATGCTTTTGCATTGTTTACAGCAGTAGGTGCCTCGCCAAATCCACTAGCAATTAATTTGACTTTTCCATCATACGTGCAAATATCACCTGCGGCATAGATTCCCTCAATATTTGTTTCCATTCGCGAATTGACGACAATCGAATTCTTTTCAATTTCTAGACCCCAATCTTTAATAGGGCCCAACGATGATAGAAAACCAAAGTTTACAATGAGTGAATCAAAATCAATCGTTTCCTTATTGATGCCTTTTACTTCATCCAGGACAATCTTCTGCGCAATTTCGCCATTTCCAACAAGTTCTACAGGTACAAACGGTGTTTTAATCTCGACAGTTGATTGGAATAAGTTCTCAACACTATGCTCATGTGCACGAAACTTATCGCGCCTGTGGACAAGTGAAACTTTTTCGGCTATTGGTTCGAGCATTAAGGCCCAATCAACGGCAGAATCTCCACCACCACATACTACAACCTTTTGATTGCGGAATTGTTCAAGGTTATCAATAAAATAATGGACGTTTTTCCCTTCATATTGTCGTGCATTATCTAACTGCAATCGTCTAGGCTGAAAAGCGCCATTTCCAGCGGTAATAATAATGGTCTTACTATAATGAACTTCTTCGTTCGTTGTAAGCTTAAAGGTACCGTCTGATTGTTTCTCTACTGTTTCAACTGCTTGTCCTAAACAAATTGTTTGCTCAAACTGATTCATTTGTTCTTTTAAATTATCAACGAGTTCTTGGGCCTTCACTTTCGGAAAGCCGGCAACATCATAAATGTATTTTTCAGGGTATAAGGTAGCGAGTTGCCCCCCCAGCTGTGGTAAGCTCTCAATTATTTTTACACTTGCTTGCCTCATTCCACCATAGAAAGCAGTGAATAAGCCGGTAGGTCCCCCACCAATGATAGTAATGTCGTATATTTTTTGATCTTCTTTCATTCAATCTCCCCCTATGGACAAACAATTTTCTCTCCCCTTATATTACCACAAGGAAAGCAAGTTCCCCATGAAAGAGAGTGTATTTTTTAAATTTTCTTAAGTTTTATTATTTCCTATATTAATCTTGAAAATACAGGGTAAAAAGAATAATATGTAATGTAGGCATAATGTTAAGATTTTATGACATTTTTCGGCCCCTTTTCTATAGGTTCGTGAAATGCGTCACAAAATATTCTTTTCGTTACTTATAAATAAAACTGGCTTTTGCGGTGAAGCTACTAAAAAACATCGTAAAATCAACTAAAGGTGGATGTGATACAGGTGAGAAAGCCAAGAATTGTTGTTTTAGGAGCAGGATACGGCGGGCTAATGACGGTTACTCGTCTTCAAAAGCAAATCTCAGGTGAAGCAGAAATCATTTTAATTAATAAAAATGATTATCATTATGAAACGACTTGGTTGCATGAAGCTTCAGCAGGGACAATGCATCACGATAAAGTACGTTACGACATTAAGAGTGTAATTAATCGTAGCAAAGTTCATTTCATGGAAACAACTGTTGAAGATATTAAAACAGATGAAAATAAAGTCATTACGACTGATGGTGAAGTTGAATATGACTACTTAGTTATTGCCTTAGGCGCTGAACCGGAAACGTTTGGTATTAAAGGATTAAAAGAATACGCTTTTTCTATTACAAGCATTCGTTCAGCTCGTCATATTCGTGAGCATCTTGATTACCAATTTGCGACATATAGTCAAGAACAAGAGAAAAAAGATGAGCGTTTAACGATTGTAGTAGGGGGAGCAGGATTTACTGGTATTGAATTCTTAGGTGAGCTAGGAAATAGAATTCCTGAGCTATGCCATGAATACGACATCGACCCTAGCAAAGTCCGTATAGTATGTGTTGAAGCTGCTCCAATGATTCTTCCAGGTTTCGACCCTGAGCTTGTAAAATATGCTCGTGCTAAACTGGAGAAAAAAGGTGTAGAGTTCCGAATCGGTACACCAATTAAAGAAGCAACTGAAGATGGTATTTTCATTGCAATAAATGAAGAGGAAGTAGAAGAAATTAAGGCATCAACCGTTGTTTGGGCAGCAGGTGTTCGAGGCAGTAACCTTATTGAAAAAGCTGGGTTTGAAAACATGCGCGCTCGTGTAAAAGTTGAAAAAGATTTACGTGCTCCTGGTCACGATAATGTTTTCATAGTGGGAGATTGCTCGCTTATGATTAACGAAGAAATCAATCGTCCATATCCTCCAACAGCTCAAATTGCGATGCAGCAAGGTGAAGTATGTGCTCGTAATATTGCGGCTCTTGTGAAAGGGAAACACGATTTAGAAACATTTGTACCAGACTTGAAGGGAACTGTATGTTCTCTTGGAGAAGATGATGCGATTGGACTAGTATTCGGTAAAAAGCTAATGGGTTCTTCAGCTGCTTTCATGAAAAAGGTCATTGATAATCGTGCGTTATACATGATCGGTGGCGCTAGTCTCGTATTCAAAAAAGGAAAGTTTAAATTCTTTTAATAGAGATTTTAAAAAAAGGACGAGTATTCCCTCGTCCTTTTTTGTTTTTTGAATTAAGTTTAGCTAATACGAAGAAAAGCCTATTCCTCTTTGAATGCTTCTGATTCTGTGACCATTATTGTATTTTCGTCTGTGTAATGAGGTGGATAATTCCCCAATCGTTTGTCTTACTCATCTATGTTATTCTCATTGATGCAGGAGTACTTGTGCTAACCATTTCTGTCAGTGAAATTCCTCTATACTCGGAGAAATATTTTGTTTTTGAAGTAATCTATCTTTATTCTTTTTAATGGTTGTATAATCGTAATTCTCCAGTTTTTCCTACCTTTTGTGTTGTTGTAGACAGTTATTTCACAACTTCTAAAAATCGACGTTTTCAAGATAATATAGTGAATCGAAGAGAGTTTTATATCATGTTGGTATAATAGAAATAGTAAAAAAACTTTAGGAGTGGTAAGGAGTGTCTAAAGGTAAAGTATGGATGTGTGTAGCGGGATTAGTTGTTAATCAACAAGGGAAGTGGCTATTAGTAAAAAAGAAGTACGGTGGTTTAAAGGGGAAATGGAGTTTACCCGCTGGATTTGTACAAGCGGGAGAAACAGCTGATGAAGCGGCTGTCCGTGAAACAAAGGAAGAGACAGGCATTGATGCAAAAGTTCAAGGGTTGATTGGACTTAGAACGGGTGTGATTCGTGAGGAAGTGAGCGATAATATGCTGATTTTCTCATTAAAACCTAGGGAAAACCAGCCAATTCAAATACAAGAACAAGAAATTATGGAAGCTGCTTGGCTTGATCCGAAGGAAATAGCTTTTCAAGATTCCTCAGTGATGCTCTTTGAAATGCTGAAACAACATTGGGAGGATTATAAACAGAAGATTGACGGAATTGATCCAGGAGAAGTATTCGGTTATACCACTTACCGCCTATTTTTGTAATTTTTTAAAAAAGGAGTATGGACGAGATAATAATAGAAAAAGGAGGATGTATCCGTTTACATATTGTTAATTGGCCGATTTTGAATCTTTTCTTATTACAGGAATGATGATATATTATCAGAAAATTAAGAATAATTCTCTTAAGGAAGGGGAAAACAAAATGGCAAAGCATATTTCATCACAAACGAAGAAATGCCAGTATTGTTCAGGGAAAGGTTATTTTCAACTCATTCTTGGTGGTTCTGAAACATGTCCATGTTGTGGGGGAAGCGGCAAAAATAAATAAGGCTATGAAACAAAGGAAGACTGAACTTTGTATTAAGTTCAGTCTTCCTTTGTTAATGTTCAAGTTAAAGCTTATGAAGTGATGTATTATTGTTTCCACTTAAGTCCCTCCTAATTGACGGAACTTGTACATTTGAGTACACTAAATCATAGTGTAAGTAGGAGGTGTGCTTAGTGAACATTGCTCAGTTTATTATTTCTATTTTAATCTTTTTTGTTCTCTTTTTTAGCATTGGGTTTATTCTTAATATGCTTTTACGAATGACATGGGTTATGGCAATTATTTACCCAATCGTGACGATTTTCATTATTGATGATATTCGTTTTATTCAGTATTTTAGAGAACCTGGTAGTTCTTTTTCCGCTCTTGGGGAAAAATTAACAAATTTAGTAATGGTCGATGTCGTCATCTTATTAAGTGGTTTAGCAGGTGCGATTGTGTCAGGTATTGCTATTCGAGTGCTGCGAAAGAAAGGATATCGAATGTTTTAAACTGCCATACGAAATGGCAGTTTTTTTGTTGGAATAAACACTTTTTCGTCTTTTTCTTCGATTTGCGCATAATTTTCACTCCCATAGGAAAGTATGATACTTGGGAGGAGTGAAATGTTCATGAAATCAATCTTCATTTGGACAAAGCGCATCTTCATGATAGTGATCGTTATGTTAGCTCTAATAACAACTTATGAGACTCTTTCTGGTATAAAGGCATCGACAATGTTAGAAGAGTTTTTCAGTCGAATGGATGAAACAAGGGAAGTCCCTATGGTGCTTAAAAAATTAAAAACTAGTGATGATTCGAGAAAGAAACATGAACAAGTGAATGGTCATTTAAGATTAGAGGATAAAAATTGGTCGCAGTATCCGACAAAAACAGTAGTAGCAACAGGTTATACAGCTGGGATTGAGTCGACAGGAAAAAATGAAGGTCACCCTCTCTATGGAATTACATTTTCTGGTGTAAGAGTGAAGAGAGACCTTTATTCAACGATCGCAGCTGACTTATCTGTATTTCCAATAGGGACCATTTTATTTATTCCTGAATACGGGTACGGAGTGGTTGCGGATAAAGGAAGTGCAATAAAAGGAGATAGACTCGATTTATACTATGATACAGTAGAAGAAGTGTATGATGAATGGGGAAAGAAAGAAGTAGGTGTATATATCGTTTCGATGGGAGATGGAACACTTACAGAAGAACATCTTGTTATGTTAAATGAAACGGAGGATCTACAATCCTTTCGACCTCAGTACAATAAAACATTAAGAGAATAAAAGGAGGGAGGTTTCTCCCTCCTTTTTCCTTAATTGATTAAAGGTGTGAATATTTTTCAGGATGTAGAAGCTTTCCTAGCTTAATAGCACCTTCTATGAGACGTGGAGAAGGTCGACAATACAATGCTTCTTCTAAAATGAAAATTTTATTATGTTGAATAGCTTTAATTTCCTTCCACCCTGGTCTATACATTAATAAGGAAGGGTTCATTTTTTGTTGTTTTACTCCTACCCATGCCATCGCTATAATATCGGGGTCCCTTTCTTTAACATCTTCCCAATTTGTTTGGATGCTTGCAAGCTCTATATCAGCATAGAGGTTTTCTCCTCCAGCTAGCTCACTAATTTCCGTTAGCCAATTAATTCGACCTGGAGTAAATACTGGTTTGGGCCACCATTCCCAGTACACAGTGGGACGATGGTTTATTGATAACCCTATTTTGCGGAGCTCCGTTACTTTATGATTGAATTGGGTAATATAGGCTTCTGCCTCGCCTTTCCTCCCACACGCCTCCCCTACTGTAAGGAGATCTTTACTAATATCATGAAGACTTTGGGGATTTAAAACGAGATGAGGGATGTTTCGCTTTTTTAGTTGTTCCACGTTCCTTTCCATCCCAGGAACACTTAGGGAAGCAAGAACAAGATCAGGTTTTAACGCTTCTATTTTATCCATATTAATGGATAAATCAGGACCGAGACGAGGGAGATGCTGAATATGTTTTGGCCAATCTGACTCATCGTCTAACCCTACGAGATGAGAAGATAAATTTAAATACGCCATTATTTCTGTATTACTGGGACAAATTGATATAACCCTCATTCCTTCCCCTCCTCATGTCCAAATGTACAGACGAAATAATATCGTAAGGAAAATCCCTGTTAATCCTCCGATAAACACTTCATTTGGCTTATGGCCAAGAAGCTCTTTTAGTTCCTTTCGTTTATCCTGTTCAGGTTTTTTTTGCCACATTTTAGCTTCGACTACAAAACGTTGGAAATCAGTGACGAGTTGATTTAAAACAATTGCTTGCTCTCCCGCTTGTCGACGCACGCCTGTAGCATCAAACATAACAATAATGGCAAAGACTGCTGCTACTGCGAAGATGGGTGATTGGAGTGATGTTTCGAATGCTACGCCTGTTGCTAATGCTGTGACTGCGGCCGAATGAGAACTTGGCATTCCACCCGTAGAAGTCAAAAGGGACCAATCAATTTTCTTGGTAGCGAGATATTGAATGGGGACTTTAATAAATTGGGCAAAGAAGATAGCCATTAGTGAAGCCATAAGTGGAAAATTCAATAATAAATCCATATAGCTAGCCAGCACCCTTCCAAAGTGAAGTCTATTCCAAATAGTGTAATTTCCTAATTAGTATACCACAGTTTCCCAATCTAAAACGTGATAATGTATTGGTGAAGTAATGGTGAACCTGAGATGCTAGATTGTCGTTTGGGAATTCGCTATAATAACGGAGGAGGTGTTCTAAATGAAGTTTTCAGTAGAACAGGAATTTTTACTTGAGCAAGAAGTAGATGCGTTAGTATTGGGAGTTTATCAACAACCAGTATTTCATGGGGTCATAAAACAATTAGACGATATTTTTAACGGTCAGCTTACAGAATTAGCAAAGTCGAAAGACATCCATTATAAAGTGAAGAAAGTTTCTTCAATACATACTTTGGGTGCTATCGGTGCTAAAAGGTTGATTTTTGTTGGATTAGGAAAGGAACAGGAATTAACATTTGATGATTTACGTGCTGTATTTGGAAAGGTCAGCAAAACGGTAAAAGAATTTTCTTTACAAAAAATAGGAGTAGCGGTAGACACTTTCATAAATGAGGCTATTAGTGCAGAGGATGTCGCACATGCACTAAGCGAAGCAACAACAATGAGCCTTTACTCTTTTGAAGGGTATAAACAAAAATCTAACGAGCCTGAAAAAATGGTCGAAGAAATGGTTCTGTACACAGACACTGATGGAGATGATGTAAAAGCTGCTCTAGAGGTTGGTTATGCGCATGGACGTGGAACAAATTCAGCTCGTACGTTGGTTAATATTCCGGGAAATATGTTAACGGCAACAAAGCTTGCGGAGTACGCACTAGAATTAGCCGATAAATATGGTTTTGAGTCGGAAATACTAGAAAAAGAACAGATGGAAGAGCTTGGTATGGGAGCGTTATTAGCGGTTAACCAAGGTTCAACAGAACCACCTAAAATGATCGTTCTGAAATATCGTGGGAAAGATGAATGGAAAGACGTTATTGGTCTAGTTGGAAAAGGAATTACTTTTGACACAGGTGGTTATTCAATCAAGCCGAAAGACGGGATCGTAGGCATGAAAACGGATATGGGAGGAGCAGCAGCCGTGTTAGGAGCCATGGAAGTTATTGGTGAACTAAGACCGGAACAAAATGTTGTAGCTGTCATCCCTTCAACGGATAACATGGTTAGCGGAAATGCGTTTAAACCAGATGATGTCATTACGTCGATGAGTGGAAAGACGATAGAGGTTTTAAATACAGACGCTGAAGGTCGACTAGCATTAGCAGACGCAATGACATATGCTAAACACCATGGAGCGAATTATTTAGTTGATGTTGCGACATTAACAGGTGGGGTAATAGTTGCTCTAGGCTATGACAAAACAGGGGCACTGACGAATAATGAAGAAATGTTTGAACAAATGTTAGAAGCTTCCTATGAAGCAGGAGAATTTATGTGGCGTCTTCCATATACTGAAAGTGATAGAAAACGTGTTCGGAAGAGTCCAGTAGCAGATTTGAATAATTCTCCGGGACGAGATGGTCATGCCATCTTTGGTGGAGCATTTGTCGGTGAGTTCGCTGAAGGAACACCTTGGGTACATTTAGATATTGCCGGAACAGCTACTACAACTAGCCCGCATGATTTAGGGCCAAAAGGGGCTACCGGTGCTATGGTACGGACACTTGCTCTTTTTGTAGAGCGATTTGAAACAATAAACAAATAACTGCATAGAAAAAAGTCAACCTTCATAGCGTTGACTTTTTTCTATGCAGAGAATAGTGATCCTCGACATCGTTTTCTTTTTTTAGGGAATTATTAAGGTTTGAAAATCATTAAATAGAGCTGTTGACAAATATTCTAAACATCTGCTAGAGTATATTACATTACTTTAGTTCTCTACTATTTTAATAAACTAAAGAGTTAACGATATACTGGAGGAGAAGAGAATGAATTCTGTCATAATTGCTGTGTTAATTATGCTAGTGTTAAGTTTATTTCGTATAAATGTAGTGTTATCCCTTTTGATTGGAGCCATTGTTGGAGGAGTAACAGGGGGATTAACGTTAGAAAATACCATTTCTATTTTTACTGAGGGAATGGGCGGAGGAGCGACCATTGCCCTTAGCTATGCGCTACTCGGTGGCTTTGCTGTCTTAATTTCATCAACAGGAGTTCCGACAGCGATAGTAGAAGGTATGACCAAAATAGTAGGAAGAGGGAAATCTTCTCGAAAAAAATCATTAACAAAAGTTTTACTTATATTATTAGTGCTATTAATGGCCGTTTTTTCACAAAATTTAATTCCAATCCACATCGCCTTTATTCCGTTATTAATCCCTTCATTGTTAAAAACGATGAATGAGCTCGAGTTAGATCGTCGATTAATAGCAACCGCCTTAACATTTGGTTTAACAGCTCCTTACGTATTGTTACCAGTTGGATTTGGCTTGATCTTCCATCAGACCATTGTCGATAATATGGCGGTGAGCGGAATGGAAGTTGCTTTAGCTGATGTGCCTAAAGCGATGATGATTCCTACGTTAGGCTTGATTGTTGGTTTACTGATTGCTTTATTTATTTCTTATCGTAAACCAAGAAAATATGAAAATAGTAAATTTGTTAATGAAAACACTGCTGGAGACTACTCTAAGAAAGATATTCTTTTTGCAGGGATTTCAATTGTGGTAGCACTTGTCGCTCAGTTAAAGTTTGATTCTATGGTGATGGGAGCGTTGGCAGGTATCATCATATTAGTTGTAAGTGGGTCTGTCTCTTTAAGGAAGGCAGATGAGTTATTAACGGATGGAATGAAAATGATGGCGTTTATTGGCTTTGTTATGATTACAGCTAATGGATTTGCTGCAGTAATCAATGCTACTGGAGACGTTGAAACTTTAGTAACCAATACGGCGTCTATGATTGGAAATAATCAAGCAATTGCAGCATTATTGATGTTGGTAGTAGGACTTATTATTACTATGGGAATAGGTTCATCCTTTGCAACCATTCCGATTATAGCAGCGATTTTTGTCCCTCTTTCTATTCAATTGGGATTTAGTCCTCTTGCTACGATTGCTATTGTTGGGACAGCGGGTGCTTTAGGTGATGCGGGGTCTCCAGCTTCAGATAGTACACTTGGACCAACAGCAGGATTGAATGCTGATAACGCACATAATCACATTTGGGATACGTGTGTTCCAACGTTTATTCACTATAACATACCACTTATTATATTCGGGTGGATCGCAGCTATATTATTATAATCATTTGTTTCAAAAAAGTTATCAACAGATGCCCATGTCATTTTCCCTCATTTTGCATAAATAAGTAATGAGCCCGAATGAAGGAGGTATATGAAATGAATGAACGACAATTTATCGGTGGATATGGAAGAAGGCCCTTTGGGTATGGTTTCGGCCGAAGAAGATTTTTCTTTGGTGCTCCTTTTCTTGCCGGACTTACAGGTGGCCTTCTTGGTGGTGCATTATTAGGACCGCGTCCATATTATGGATACCCACCATATGGATATTATCCATACTACACTTATTATTAAAAAATATAACATCCCTTCATATGATGAAGGGATGTATTTTTGTGAACCGGTAAGTTACCTACTAACCGGTGAATAGGTAAAAGTAGAAACCTTGCGGGCTTCTTCATCCATTTAGTCGAGCGTTATCCAATGTGAACGGAAGGAGATATGAAATTCTTCATATTATATTTCAATGAGATAGTAGAAACATGGTACGCATTTTTATATCTTCTTTTTGTGAAGGGCTTCTTCAAAAGTTTCAATTGTTCCGTTGTTAAGAGAACGACGTTTGCTTTATTCAATAATATTAACGGTAAGAATTTAAATGATAGCAAAGTTCATCTATTGAACGGCTCTCCGTTATTGCCAGCGGAGAGCTAAATGAATTTTACAACAGTCGATATGTTCAAAGTCTTTTGTTAAAAGAATGCTTAAACCGTCAGGATTATAATTAATCGATGGTTGGGCCTGCATTCCAATGGAACGTACAAGTTCTTTTACGGTATCTGTATCCGACAATTGAGCTGCGTTCATTAGTTGATAGGAGAATTCTTCCGATGAAGAGATTTTATCCATAAGGAGGCGAGCATCGGTTAATAAAGATATAGAGAGTTCTGCTGACTTCTTAAAAAGCTTTGTTGAAATTGGTGGAAATTCGCGTGTAGGTATCATATAGGCAAGTGGCGATAACCTTCTGCAAGGAGGTTGGTGAATGACTGAATGGAAAGGATGGTAATGGTACATTCGTTGGTCACCTCTTTTCAATTCTAGGTCGTACCTATAATAAAAGTATGTAATGAACCAATACAAAATGTCTGTCATGTTTTGATTAGTATGTTCCTATTTCAAATGCATTGTTTGCACATGAATGCGATTTGACTGCATTTATTTTTTCCCTTATTTATTTTTATACATCATTTCACTATTTTATCTTTTCAACCGAATTGTTTTATAGCCTTGAAATAAAAAAACGAATCTCAAGTCTATCGTTGACTGAGGATTCGTTTTTAATTATTATCATTTTCCAACAAGCTGACTTCAAATTGAAAAGGGTGTTGACTACTATTATGATTCGCTACATATTAATTTAATGCTACCTCTTGGGAACAACAGCCATCGTACATCTTGAAGTGGAGATAAGCTGTTCCTGCTCATCTGTAATTCGAATGTCCCAAACCATTGTACTTTTCCCTTGGTGAACAATCGTTGCTGTCGCTGTAACAACCCCTTCTCGCTTCGCTTTAATATGATTTGCATTAATTTCTAATCCAAAACAAATCTCTTTTTCTTGATCAATTAGCTGTAATGCACCAAAGCTTGCAACCGTTTCAGCCAGTGCGACAGAAGCACCACCATGTAGATATCCTAACGGTTGACGCGTTCTTTCATCAACGGGCATTGTTGCCACTACAATCCCTTTTTCAATTTTTACAAATTCCATGCCAAGTGTACTAATTAATGTATTTTCAAGATTCATTTATTTCCCTCCTACCCTATTTATGCCTCTCCCTCTTTTGTACCGTTTTTTGGTATACACGTCAATATTAATTAGAAATATCTAGTATGAGGTAAATAGGAATGATGCACTCGGGATGGAGGATGTCATGTAATAGTTAACTAAACTTCTAAAAAAATTTTGTGAAGCCCGATTTCGTTTTGGTTTAGTCTGTGTGGAGAAAACAGGGCTGTCCAATAAGACGATTTTTGACTATAGGACGCCCCTCTTAATGTTTAATAATGCTTTTGACGTTTCTGGCATTTATCAATGATAGTATTGAATAAGCTGGTTAAAAAAGTAGGGTTGGTCACCAATTTATTGGTAGAGCTTCAAGTCCTCGAAAAATTTCTGAATGTCTCCATTTTAATTCTTTCTCTTCATTTAGCGATATATTTGGGAAATGTTCAAGAAGGTGTTTAAAAGCAACCTGTCCTTCTAATCTAGCTAAAGGTGCACCTAAACAAAAATGGATCCCATTGCCGAAAGCTAGGTGTTTATTTGGGCTCCTTGTTATATCAAGCTCATTAGGGTTTACAAATTGTTTCGGGTCTCGATTGGCTGCTGCTAATCCTAAAAATAGGAAATCTCCTTTTTTAATTTGATGCTCATGAAACATAAAATCTCGCACTGCATACCGAGAGGTGCCAAATTCAACAGGATTTGTAAATCTCAAAAATTCTTCAATGGCCGTTTTCATATGTTCAGGGTGACTCCTTAATGTTTCCAATTGATCACGGTTTTGAAGAAGGGCTAACATTCCATTGCCGATTAAATTTACGGTCGTTTCGTGTCCAGCTACGATTAATAAAAATAGCATTGATAACAGCTCTTTATGGGAAAGCATTTCTCCGTCTTCTTCAGCGATAACTAAACCACTAATAATGTCATCTGAAGGGCCTTTTTTTCTTTTTTCAATAATTTCTTCTAAATATTGTACGAATTCTTGAATGGAAGCTTCAAAATTTTTGGCATCTTCTACGCCATTTGAAACATTGGTAATGGCATTTGACCATGCTCTGAATTTATGCCGATCTTCCTTTGGGATGCCCATCATTTCAGAAATAACTGTTACTGGAAGAGGAACTGCATAGTCTTCTAATAAGTCAATCTCTACTTTGGTTTTCATTTCTTCAATTAGTTCGATAGAGATTTGTTCAATTCTATCTTTTAACCCTGCAATCATTTTAGGAGTGAATACTTTATGAACAAGCAATCGTAAGCGAGAATGGTCAGGTGGGTCTTTAAATAACATATTGTTAACAAGTAAATCTAAGCTATCCCCAAATTCATCTTGAATTTTCTCCTCTTCAGACAAAGTATTGATAACGTCTTTAGTCACGTCTTCATGTTTTAATAACGTGAGGACATCTTGATAACGGGTTATAAGCCAAGCATTTCTTTGGTACTCACCGCGAGAAATGAAAAATGGATGGACGGGGTCATGTTCTCTAAAGTAGGCTAAAGTCGGATAAGGATTATTTTGATACTCTGAAGAATACAAGTCAAAAGCCATTTTTTCCATACAGGTCTCTCCTTTTTTTTACTGATTACAAAAAAACGGAACGCTACATTAGGCCTACAAACGCTTCATAAAACTATTTTTAAAAAATTTATTGATTTGAAATAGGGCATAAGAACTACTATTTTCCTACTGTACCTATTTAATCAATTCTGTATAAACTATTCTATTAAAAGAATGTACATTCCTGTCGCTCTATAAATAAAATCCATTTATTATCTATTTTTAATATATTTTACATATATGAAATAATAGTAATTTTCATGTGTTTGAAATGATGAGGTGTTTTATTGAAGTGAAGATCATGTTATTAAAAAGTAAGGTGCTTCCTTTTCTAGATTTTTCTCAAGCACTTTGAGTTGGAAAGAAGCTATAAAGAAGTTGAAGATGAAGGATTGAATGAGATGTATGTGGGCTGCTTTCTGTGTATATCGCTTTACGTGAATGGATGATTCAAATCTCTTTCCTTGAAATAGGTAGATGATAGCTTACGGTTGTATCCTCTATGCAACTTGTTAAAATAGGGGAATGCGCTCTTTATTGACTCCTTATCTACATAATGGTAGATTGTGAATATGAATAATAACAATACGACTTTACAAAAAATTTTAGACGAAGGTCTTCATCTTATACAAAAACATGGCTACAATGGCTTTAGTTATGCTAATATTGCTGAAAGTATAGGCATTAAAAAAGCTAGTATTCACTACTATTTCCCAACAAAGCAAGAATTAGTTCAAGCAGTACTACAAAGATATAATAAGGATTTTCTAAACGACCTTGCCCAAATTGATCAAAAATTTAAAGATCCTGTTGATAAACTGAAGTCTTTTTTTCAACTATATCGTAGTGCTTTAGATAATAGTTCGAAACTTTGTTTATGTACGATGATGGCAGCGGAAATCACTTCATTCCCAGAGGAAATACGTACTGATGTCAATCGCTTTTTTCACGATAATGAAAAGTGGATTGAAAATGTTCTATTACAAAAAAAATCTGCAGACAGTTCTGTTAATCCTGATCGTATAGCCGATCAATCCAGGTTAGTTTTGGCTATTGCCCAAGGTGCTCAGTTGTTAGGTAGGTCTTCGGGAGAACTTGAGCAATACGATTCTATAGTCAATCATTTTTTAGCAAATTTATAAAGAAATGGTGACCTAAGATTATTTTAATATGTGATATCAAATCATCTATTTAGGTTATTTTCCAAAGACTAAAAAAGCAACCAGTGTGTGTTTACTATTGACGCCATCACTGGTTGCTTTTTGCTATTAACCCTGCCACTTCTTCATATTAGGGAAAGAATGATTATCTTAATCTTGCGGTGGCACCTCCATCCAGTGGTAAGACAACACCAGTTATCCATGATGCACGTTCACTAGCTAAAAAAAGGATTGTCTCAGCCACATCTTCAGGTTGACCATTTCTTCCAATCGGATGGAACTCATTAAAAGTAGGTAATGCTGTAGCCACTTCTTGTTCTGTCATAAACGAACGATATATGGGGGTTTCAACAACTGCAGGAGCCACTGCATTTACTCTAATATTATCTTTAGCGAATTCTACTGCGAGATTTTTGGTAAGAGCGTGTCTACCAGCCATAGCAGCTGAATAGGCAGTGGAAGGAGTTGCTTCTACTGACTGAATGGCCCACATTGAGCCTGTATTAATAATTGCGCCACCGCCACGTTTTTTCATTTCAGGGATGGCAGCTTGCGCGGAATAGAAGGTTCCTTTAAGGATGACATTAATATAATTATTCAAGTCTTCTTCTTCATGATCCAAAAATCCAGTCGGTTTAAAGATTCCCGTATTACATACGAGTACATCCACACCGCCAAATACTTCAACGGCTTTCTCTATTAATCTCACAGAAGTAGATTTAATACTAATATCCCCAGCTATATAAGCTATATTTTTACCGGAGGGATCAAGTTCATTTGCTGTTTCTATTAATAAACGCTCCCTTCTCCCATTTATCACTACTTTTGCGCCTTCATCAATAAAGCGTTTGGCAGTCGCTTTTCCTATTCCTGAACTGCCACCTGCAATAACGACTACTTTTCTATTAAAATTCATTATATTTCCCCCTTGGTTAGAATTATTCTTTAAAAAGTAAGTAAAACATTACTTCTTGAACATATTCTACCTACCAATAGGTAGAATATCAAGAGAAATGATTTATTTTTATTAAAATAAATCGTTTTTTTAGAGCAATTACTACCTTATGAATGGTTAAATAAAATATCGTTTTATTACAGAGCATTCGGGAAAAGTTAAAAAAATAGGATTTACTAAGAATATAACGGTGGGATTAACCGATTTTTCATGCAATAAGGTGAAAAAATAGCAATACGATACCAATTGGAATAAAGAGGAGAGAATTAGGATGAATCAAAAACAATTAGCAGGAGAAAAAGCAGTTGAATTTGTTAAAGATGGAATGATTGTTGGTCTTGGAACGGGAAGTACAGTTTATTGGACAATAAAATTATTAGGTGAGAAGGTAATGGATGACAGCTTACAGATTAAAGTTATTTGTACATCTGTAGAAACAGCAGCATTAGCTTCTAAGTACAATATGGATGTTGTCGGCTTTTCTGATATTAATTCGATAGACATAACGATTGATGGAGCAGATGAAATTGACCCAAACTTTAATCTAATAAAAGGCGGAGGAGGAGCGCTATTCAGAGAGAAAATAGTAGCCGTTTCATCTAACTATAATATTATTGTTGCAGATGAATCTAAAATTGTTTCTAAACTAGGGAAATTCCCTCTACCAATTGAAGTGTTACCTTTTGGATGGGAGGGGACCTTAAAAAGAATTAATCAGGTTGGTGCAACATCTAAACTAAGGTTACATAATAACAAGAAACCATTTGTAACGGATAACGGGAATTACATAGTAGATTGTGATTTTAAAGCGATAGATCATCCTAAATCCTTGGATAGGAAGTTAAAGCTCATTACTGGTGTGATTGAAACGGGATTATTTATTCATACGACAAATGTTGTTATTATCGGAACCGGTCATAATAATCTAAAGGTCATATCTAAATGAAAATTTGAATGAATGTTTATCTAGTTGAGCTCATTTCAAAAAAATAAAAAAATCGTTATTGTAACATTGCAGCGACTTTTTTTCCGAGCGTTTCGTCATTTGCTATTAGAGAAACATCACGTGATATATTAAAGTCGTTGATGGCGATGGCCTTAACATTTTCGGAGGTGTTTTGTATAAAAATTTCTGGAAGAATGGTTATGCCAAGATTTGCTTCAACAAATCCTAATATGCTTTGACCAAATTCAATTTCAGAAGCGACCTTTAAAGAAGCGCCTTTTGAAATAAATTCTTTTTCAACCAACACTCTAGCATCGCAAGTAGAAGGAAGAACAACAAACGATTCCTCTTTGATTTCATGAAAGGAAATAGAGGATTGATTAGTATAAAGAGGATGGTGGGCATTGATAAAAAGAAAGAATGGTTCTGAAAATAAAAACTTTGAATAATAAGAATGTTTGATTTCTCGATCATCAAATAACGCAACATCAATTAATCCACTCTCTAAACCTGATAATAATTCCAGAAAGCTATGTGAGATTTTAATTTTAAATCTATCTTTAAGCTCTTGCTTTGCAAATTTATGAGGAAGATATGACGTTGCTATACTTGGCCAAGACCCGATGGTGATATTACTTATTCCTTGACTAAGACTAATCTCTTTCCGGACAGAATTGATTTCCTTTAGTATATTTTTACTGCCCTTTAACAAAATTTCACCGGCAGGAGTTAATCGAACACCAGTGGAGGATCGAATAAATAAACTGACACCTAAGTCAATTTCAAGATTTCTTATTTGTTTACTTAAAGCAGGTTGACTAATGTGTAATAGTTCGCTTGATTTAGTTAAGCTTTGCGTCTCTGCCGTTATTTGAAAGGCTTCTAACCATTCCATTTTCATTTCTCTCACCCTTATAACTTTCCGTTATTCCCATCTAACATAATGGAAGAACATAATCTTTAGTATTGATGATAACCTATAGAAGTAGCGAAGACAATTTTAACACTTAAATAAAGTTACATGTGTAATTTTCATTATTAGGAGGAATAGACATGGCAAATGTATTAATGGTTATATCAAATGGAATAGCAGTAAAATCATATCGTACAGGTTATTGGTCAGAGGAATTCCATGTTCCACTTAACGCATTAGAAGAAGCGGGTCATAAGGTTACAATTGCATCGCCTAAAGGCGGAGATGGAAAGGTTGATCAGTTTTCTTTAACCGAGCAATGGGATCCGAATGGTGAGTCAAAAGAGTTTGAAAAGCTTGGACGTTGGAAGGATACTCTACGTTTAGCAGACTTACACGGAGAGGATTATGATGTCATATTGTTTGTGGGTGGACATGGTCCTATGTTCGATGTAGCGTATGACCCACATGCTCATCGCTTAATCAATGAAATCTATGATAATAAAGGAATTGTTGCTGCAGAGTGTCATGCCCCTGCTGTACTAGCGTTTACTTATAGAGAAGATGGCAAATCCATCATAGAAGGGAAGAAGGTAACGGCCTTTCCGGATGCCTATGAACCAAAAGAAGTATTAGAATTCCTACCTTATAGTGTAGAACAAGAATTAGCCAAAGTTGGGACATATGTGGGCGAATTAGATACACCTGAATTAGCGGTCTGGGCAGATGATCAAATTATAACGAGTCGTGACCCTGTATCATCAGGAATCATCGCTAAAGAAATAATAAAAGTATTAAAATAAATTTAGTCGTAAAAGCAGCTGGCACATAGAAGGGTTGATTCTGTGTTTCAGCTGCTTTCTATGTCGATAGAGTATCGATGAGGGATAATACAAGTCTTTATGGTAAATAACAGGTAAAGGAGTGTTCTAGATGTTTATTAAACAAAATTATATAAACGGTCATTGGGTAGAAACGAAAGACGTCATGTCTGTTATAAACCCGGCAACGAAAGAAAGGATAGGGGAGGTTTCAAACAGTGGAACGGCAGAAGCTACTCTGGCTGTTGAAGCTGCCTCACAAGCTTTTGTTCCATGGTCAAAAAAGACTGCTAACGATAGAAGTCAATTTCTTTACCAATGGCATCAATTAATTAAAGAACATACAGACGAGTTAGCTCAGATTATGACAATCGAGCAAGGGAAACCATTAAAGGAAGCATTAGCAGAAGTCCAATATGCAAATGACTATGTGTTATGGTATGCAGAGGAAGCAAAACGAAACTATGGCGATACGATTCCAGCCTCTTCAGTGAATAAACATATTATTGTAAAAAAGGAGCCAGTAGGAGTTGTAGCAGCTATCACACCTTGGAATTTTCCAGCAGCCATGATTACAAGAAAACTTGCTCCAGCGTTAGCAGCGGGGTGTACAGTCGTAATAAAGCCCTCTGAAGAAACTCCGTTTACTGCTTTAAAATTAATTCAATTAGCAGAAAGGGCCAATTTTCCAAAAGGTGTATTGAATATTGTGACAGGTAATGCCAAACAAATTGGGGACGTTTGGTTACAAGATAAAAGAGTGAGAAAGTTAACCTTTACAGGATCAACTCCTGTCGGAAAACTACTAATGAGAAAAGCTTCTGATACAGTGAAAAAATTATCCCTAGAATTAGGTGGACATGCGCCATTCATTGTCATGAAGAATGCAGATATCGAGAAAGCAGTTGAAGGAGCGATTCAATCAAAATTTCGTAATGCAGGTCAGGCATGTGTGGCAACGAATCGTTTTTATGTTCATGAAGATATAATGGAAAGATTCACAGATAGATTGATAGAACAGGTTTCACGTTTATCCATTGGAAATGGGTTAAACAATAATGTTGACATAGGACCGTTGATTAATGAAGCTGCTATAACAAAAGTAATGGATCATATTGAAGATGCTGTAAAGAAAGGTGCATCCATTTTAACAGGTGGAAAAAGAACTATGGAGAAAAAGGGGTACTTTATTCAGCCTACTGTAATTGGAAATGTGACAGATGATATGCTCTGTATGCAAGATGAAACGTTTGGTCCATTAGCTCCTATCACCTCTTTTAAGACAATTGATGAGGTAGTGGATAGAGCGAATAATAGTGCATTTGGCCTTGCTGCTTATGTGTTTACAAATAACATGAATGAAGCGGCATTATTTATGAATAATCTAGAATATGGGGTAGTGGGTGTAAATGATGGACTCCCCTCTACGGCGCAAGCCCCTTTTGGTGGTTATAAAGAAAGTGGTCTAGGTAGAGAGGGAGGCTATTTTGGAATTGAAGAGTACTTAGAACTAAAGTATATTTCAATCGGGTCATTCATCCAAAACTAAACAATCAAACAGAAAAAGGTAATGACAGGTGATAGGCAGGCTGTGAGTATTCTTTATTTATACAATGGTATATATTTTGAGTTTTATAGATTTACTGATTAATCGAAGGTTGAATTTATTCAAATAGGGTCCTTCTCTTAGGGAGGGAAGGCCTTATCTTTATGAGTCGGGCGCAATTGTGGAGGAACAAAGAGAACGGGATATAGGTGAAATGAAAAAAAGAGCCGCCAAATGGCAACTAAAGTATAAAGAGGGCTTACATTTGAAAAGACCAGCTTGTTTGTAAAATATCCAATCACTTACTTTTGGCTATTTTTAAAGCTCTAAGTAAGGCATTTAAGCTATTATCCGCCTCTTTTTTACTATGAAAAGCATCTGGAACGTTTAACCCTAAATGATGATATCCAGGATAGACATGCAGTTCTGTAAGTACCCCGTCATACATTAAGCGTTTTGCGAAATCCAATGTCTCATCAGCAAATAGTTCAATAGATCCTACACATAAATAGGTGCTAGGTAAGCCTTTCAAAGTTTTAGCCCTTGCTGGGGAATAATATTCTGAGATTCCTTCAGTTCCAGGCTCTTGTTTAAGAACAGACTTCCATCCAAAATAATTGATGGCATCATTGAAAAAGTACTCACCATTAAATGGATGAACCTCTTTGGTAGTCGAACGGTCATCTAGCATCGGTACAGATAACCGCAAATGATGGATCGTAAATTCTTGACGATCACGGATAAATAATGCCATTCCACCAGCTAATCCAGCTCCAGCACTTTCACCTGCAACAGCTATTTTCCCAATATCAATATTTAATTCTTTAGCGTTGTCGATACACCATTTAATTCCTGAATAACAATCATGCAATTGAGCAGGTTGGGAAAATTCAGGGGCTAAACGATAATCTACAGAAACACCAATGAAATGATAGTGATGTGCTAAATAGGCATGCTTTTCATTATCTAATTCTGGACTACCAACAATCATTCCACCGCCATGAACAGAATAAATTAGTGGATTTAGATGAGGGGTTTTATTTTTCGGTTTTGTAATGACCAACCTAATTTTAGAATCATCAAATAAATTATCAATCCACACGTTTTCAATTTCCACATCATATCGTTCTGTCACATCCAAAGGGAAGACCGCTTTCATTTGTCTCCGTACTTCTAAATAATTTTCCGATGTTAAACTCATACTACCCATTGCCTCTATAATACCCCTTATTTCAGGATCAACTAGATGCTCACTTTGATTAATTGGCTCCATACTACACCTCCATCTTTAAATGAAATTGCCCCATTTAAATTCTACTTAAGGAGCAAGCTAACCGTCAATGTTTACAGAAAATGAAAATAAATCTTTACTTTAGTGCCTTTTAGGAATGGGTGATAAGTGAATGTCTATAGGATGTTCTTATTACATATAGAATGGTGTCATTTATTAGGTGATAATTTTACTGCTGTAAACGAATGAGTGCGATGACCTAAAGGAGGGTGGTAATATATACGTTTCATCATTTATGTAATAAGTAATTCTTATCTATTATGATAGTAAATGTGAAATTTAATTTATAGAAATGGTGTGCTATCATTTGATGAAAATGAATTTAGTATTAATTTTATTTCTACTAAGGGGGAGATTGTCAATGATTATTGGATTACATCATGTTCAAATAACGATTCCAAATGGTGCTGAAGAAGAAGGAAGAAGGTTCTATTGTCATATTTTAGGTCTTCCAGAAATTGAAAAACCTGACTCCCTCAAAGGAAGGGGAGGATTTTGGATTAAAGTAGGTAATAAGGATGTTCACATTGGAACAGAAGATGGTTTTAATCGATTGCATACGAAAGCTCATATTGCTTACGAAGTAGAAGATATCTCGTATTGGAAAAATACGTTAGCAGATATAGGTATAAGCATATTAGATTCTGTACCGATACCAAACTTTAAACGCTTTGAATTTAGAGATCCATTTGGTAACAGAGTGGAGATGATTCAACGGGTGTAAATCGTTTTCCTAGAAAGCGTTGAGGTACATTTATGAAAACGCAATGGTAATACCGCAGATGTTATTATGTAAATAGTAATGTTCAACAATAGCATTAATAGGGTATTTGCTGTTTCATAATCCGCCAAAAAATAAGTTAAATATAAAGGTAGAAGACGTTGAAAAACTTCACATATCCATTTATATGGACGATGTAAAACCTTGAGCGCATAAGGGAGTTTGGTTTCATTTCTATAGAAGGCCATTATATAAAGCGATAAAAACTTTTTTTGTATGTTTTCGAAAGGTCTGTAAAATTACTCATGGAAAGATAAGATGGTAAAGAGCTATACATTAAAACTGAAAATGGTTGTTGTACCAGACGGAAATGGAAATAGGTATTGTTAATACAAAGCAGATGGGTGATTATATGCACTCATCTGCTTTGTTAGGCACAGTTACTTCTAACCATCCTTTAAGGATGTATTTCAACGTGCCATAGATTTAAGTATAGAACAAGGTCAAATGTTAAGAAACCTATAAGAAAAAGTCTCATATTAATTAGTCAAATGCTTAAAGGGATATCTAAATATTTTTCATATCGTTGCTCTTCAATGTTTAATTCATAAATTCTAATAAAATTCACTTCAAAATTGGGGTAAGGTGTCAATTCTTTATGGGCCCATTGTTCCATTTCTGTTAATACTTCATTTGACAACCGAGCAGAAGTATTACCAATGCTCTGCTTTATGCCTAATGTTAAGTGTGGGACAAAGTCATCAAGTTCAAAATACTGTTGTATTGAATCTTCTGATGGTGAGATCTCTCGCACCAAATATTGATGTAATTTATATAAATTGGTTGAGTGAACGCTTAAATATAATATGTTATCTCCAAAATACTTTGGTTTATCTAATGAAACCTGAAAAGGTTTGAAATTCTCACCTACTTTTTTTACTTTGTCAATCCACTTTTTATCTGGAGTTAATCCCCCTTGAGCTTTTATAGTGATATGAGGCTCAACACTTAATAGGGTATTCCATTTCCTTTGAAAATATTCAATTCGCTCTATATATTCTTCTGGAGGTACAATGCCAATAAAATACGCTACTTTCATTTTTTTACACTCCTATTATGTTTTGTTAAAATAATTCTACTAGAAAATTCAGAACATACAAATGATAGGATTCTCTAGAAAGGTTGTTTTCGTATAGGTTGTGTCTTTCTTGTGAGAGTGGTGAAACCTCGTGAGTCTATGAAAGGTAGAGAAATCTCTTGATGCATAGAGAAAAAGACCAAAAAAAGGAAGATATCTTTTTAAATATGTCAATTTTTCTTATTGTAAACTAATATCTATGTGTTCTAATTTTGAAAACATTTGTAATCCCTAAGGTATTTTATATTCTTCTTTATTTCTTCTTCTGTTAGATCTTTTAGGAAAAAATCAGTGTACTTATTGAACCTCAAAAAATCAACAAAAACCTCAAACATAGTTCCCAATTATCGCATCCGCTAATAAAAACATGACTCCTTTTTTAAGTTTTTTCCTAAATCATCTATTTTTAATAGACATAAACAAAAATTTAATTTTAGAAAATACAGAAACAATAATCTTGTATGAAGGTCAATTCTCTTCTTGTCTAAGTTTAAGCCAAGGTCGTAAAATAATTTATTTGAATTCTTCTATGGTTAGGAGTATTTACTTGTCTAGTAAATTTATTATTCTCTATGTACAACAATCCTTTTGTTCCACATAATCTTTCGGAACGTTGTATTCGATTTAGAATAATTTACTTTGTGGATAATAAGTGGATAATTAACCACCATTATTGAATTTGAGAGTTTCCGTGCAAGCCTCACTGTAATGATTTAGGTTTTGACCCGAACTTTCACCATCTATCACTGCATATAGTCGTCGCTTAAGTTCATAAGCTTTCATGACTTCAGCAGAAATCATTAATTTTCCATTTCTTGCCCATCAAGTTCTTGACGAATTACTATCCATAATTTAGAATTAAGAAAAAATAAAACAGCGATGAAGAAGAAGAGTAGGCTATTAGACCGCTTCAGAGAACTGATGGTTTGGTGGAAATCAGTGTGGAACGATAGTTGAATGGGCTTCTGAGCTACTCGACTGAAATAATAGTAGGTTTAGCGGAGAGTCTTACCGTTAAAAAAGACAAAGTATTGGAATTTATTTTTCAGTATGGATAAAGTGCGTTTATTTTGATAAACGAAAAAAGGTGGCACCACGGGTTACTCGTCCTTGTTTTTAAGGATTGAGTAGCCCTTTTTATATTTCATGAAGTTGGAGGTTAATATGAAAAAAACAATTTTAACTGGAATTAAACCCACTGGTCAAGTTCATTTAGGTAATTATATCGGTGCGATAAAACCTGCCTTAGAATTGGCAAAAATACAAGAATATAAACAAGCATACTTTGTTGCTGATTATCATGGTCTAACCAAAATCCATGATGCAAAAGAATTTCGACACCTATCATATGGAATCGCTGCAACTTGGTTAGCTTTAGGTCTCGATGCTGATAAAACCATCTTTTATAGACAGTCTGATGTTCCCGAGATATTCGAGTTAAATTGGATATTCAGTTGCTTCGCTTCCAAAGGGTTAATGAATAGAGCTCACGCTTATAAATCAATCGTTGATAGTAATAAGCAGCATAACAGAGATGTTGATTTTGGTGTAAACATGGGAATTTATAATTACCCTATTTTAATGACGGCAGATATTTTAATGTTTAATACAGAAATCGTACCAGTTGGAAAGGATCAAGTTCAACATGTTGAAATAGCTAGGGATATCGCAAAAAATTTCAATAATACTTATGGGGAAACATTCGGATTGCCAAAATATAAAATTCAGGAAAGTACGGCTATATTACCTGGATTAGATGGTCGCAAAATGAGTAAAAGCTATAATAATACAATACCGATATTTGAAGAGCCAAAAAAATTAGAAAAACTTATTAATAAAATTAAAACGGATTCATTGCCTCCTGATGCACCAAAAGATCCTCATACTTCTATTATCTTTATGTTGTATAAAGAATTTGCTTCCCCTAGCGAAACCCAGCAGATGAAAGACCAATATTTAAATGGTATCGGTTGGGGAGAAGCGAAAGCAGAGTTATTTAAGGTGATGAATAGATTTCTTGAAGAGCCAAGGGAGAAATATAATGAGCTAATGGCATCTACAGGAACCCTCGATAATATTTTACAAGAGGGTGCCGAAAAGGCAAGAGGACTTAGTATTCCTTTTCTTAAACAGATTAAAAGGAAAATAGGGGTAATTTAAGAAATTAAGGATAGCAGGCATTCATCAATGGTTATTCAAACCATGACTCACACCATTCGTTCTATTCCATAGCTCTATTGGAGAAGAATTATAGAAAAGGATATCCATTATATCCAAAGAAGGCATACGCTTTTCGTATGCCTTCTTTGGTGTAATTCACGAATTTATATTATCTGATTGATTGTTTTGTTCATATTTATCTTTGAACTGCAAATCATCTCGTACGCTTTTTTCCCATAGCTTTACACCAGAATGGTAGGCGGCACGGGAAATCAAGTGTCCGGCTACTGGTGCTGTAATAAAGATAAAAAAGATTCCTAACAGTACTCTTGTATTAACATGATCTTCTGTTATATAAAAATACAAAAAAGTAGCCAATAGAATGAACATCACACCAAGTGTAGCGCTTTTTGATGCTGCATGGTTTCTAGTATAAACATCAGGTAAGCGAATAACCCCAAAAGCAGTAACAAGGGTCAGAAAAGCTCCAGCAATAACAAAGAATCCAATGAAGACACTAATGATTGTCTCGATCACGTTCAATAATCGCCCCTTTCTCTAAAAATTTAGAAAAGGCAACTGTTCCGATAAAGGCTAGTATTCCGATAAGCAGAATCACTTCTAAAAATGCGTGAGTCTCAAGTAGCATAGAGATAAGGGCTACGAAAGCGACTAAGTTAATGCCAATAGCATCTAGCGCAACGACTCGGTCGGGAATAGAAGGACCTTTCACTACACGATATATTAAACCAAGCATGGAGAGTGAGACAGCAATTAAAGAAATTTGAATAATCACTTCAAGCATTATCGAGTCACCTCCATGATGGCCTTCTCAAATGTGTTTCGAATACTGTCTATGGCATCATCTACATCATCCACATCAATCGCATGAACATAAAGAATTTTATTATCAAGTGAAACATCCATGACGAGTGTACCCGGTGTTAGCGTAATTAAGTTCGCCAATATGGTTATTTCCCAATCACTCTTTAATTGGGTCGGATAAGCGAAAATGCCAGGTTTAATATCTAGTTTTGGTTTTAAAATCGTTTTTAACACAGAGATATTTGACTTGAGTAGTTCAATTAAGAAAATATAGCCAAGTTGGACGATGGCAATGAATCGAACTAAATAAAATCTCGATGGAAAAAAGCGGCGAAACGAAAAGATAATGATTATTCCTAGGATAAACCCAACTAAAAATGTATCAGCTGTAAATGAAACAGTTAGGAACATCCATAAAAAGGCAAGTGTGAAATTTAATAAAATTTGTAAGGACATGTGACACTACTCCTTTAAAACGGCTTGTATATAGATTTGAGGATCCATTAATACATCCGTTGCTTGAATCATTATTGGGCGAATGTAATCTGCACTAAAGCCGTACACTACAGCAAGCAACACGAGTATAGCTCCTGGCGCCCATAAGTAATGAACAGTAGTTTTATTTTCCACTTTACATTCTTGAGGCTCTCCCCAAAAGCCATTCATAAAGATTTTCATTACAGAATAGAGAACAAACAAGCTTGAAAGTAAGATTATACCTGCTCCAATATAGTGCTCAGCTATTAATGCTCCTTTAATGATCAATAACTTACCTACAAATCCACTAAACGGTGGAATACCAGCTAAAGACAAGGTTGCAATGAAAAATGTCCAGCCAAGAAGAGGGAAGTGCTTCAACATTCCACCCATTTGTCTTAAATTACTCGTTCCACTTATTTTAATCATCACACCAATAAGTAAAAATAAGGAAGCTTTAATCAGCATGTCATGAATCAAGTAATACACCGAACCTTGAAGTGAAAACTCATTATTCACGGAAACCCCAAAGAGAATGACTCCAACGGCGATAATGATGTTATAAATAATAATTTTCTTAACGTCCCAATAAGCAATTGCTCCGACAATACCTACCAAGATGGTAAGGAGAGCAAGTCCCATTAATAAAGTATGAGTAAACTCTGTATCAAGATTAAAAAACAAAGTGTAAGTACGTAAGATAGAGTATACTCCGACTTTCGTTAATAATGCACCGAATAGCGCTAATACAGGTATTGGTGGTGCAAAGTAAGAGCCCGGAAGCCAATAATAAAGCGGAAAAATAGCACCCTTTAGGCCGAATACGATTAAAAATAACACAGCAATAACCGTAATGATGCCAGGTTGATTAATTGCTGCAATTCGTTCACCGATTTGAGCCATATTTAGTGTTCCTACAACTGAGTAAAGATAAGCAACGGCCACAACAAACAATGCAGATGAGATCACGTTTACTAAAATATATTTAATCGATTCTCGCAATTGAATTTGAGTACCACCAAGGACGAGTAGCACATAAGAAGCCATTAACATCACTTCGAAAAATACAAATAGATTAAAGATATCTCCAGTTGTAAACGCACCAACGACACCCACTAATAAAAATTGGACGACAGGGTAGAAGTAGAATTTCTCTCTTGACTCACCTATCGATTTAAAAGAGTAAACCAGTACGAGTAACGTAATGATGCTGGTGGTCGTGACTAGTAATGCAGAAATGGGATCTGAAACTAATGTGATTCCAAAGGGAGCTGTCCAGCTTCCAAGGTTCACGGTTTGAATCCCCTCGGTATATACAGTGTTTAATAAAATAATGGATGCGATAACAGTTCCTAACGTTGAAAGTAAGGATATCCATTTTTGCACCCCAACCCACTTTCTAAAAAACATTAGAGATATTGCTGTTAAAAGAGGGATGAGGATAGGTAAAATTAATAAATTAGTCATTTCCTTCGTTTCCTCTCATTTGTTCCATATTGTCTGTTCCTATTTCTTGATAGGCTCGATAAGCAAGTACTAAAAAGAAGGAAGTAACCCCAAAGCTTATGACGATAGCAGTTAATATAAGGGCTTGTGGTAAGGGGTCAACATAGGATTTCGCATACTCTCCAAGCAGAGGAGCAGCACCATCACTTTTTAACCCACCCATCGTTAAGATTAAAAGATGGGCGCCATGGCTTAAAAGTCCTGTTCCTATAATAATTCTTAATAGGCTTTTTGACAGAATTAAATAAACTGCACTCATGAATAAAAAGCCAATGACGATAGACATTAATATTTCCATTAATCGCTCTCTCCAATCGTTTGAATAATGGTCATGGTGACACCGATTACGACAAGGTATACACCTATATCGAAGAGGACTGCTGTATGAAGAGATTGTTTACCAAGCAATGGGAGATAAAAATCATTAAACGCATGTGTTAAGAAAGGGACATCAAATAAGAGAGCGCCTGCTCCTGTCCCAACGGAAAATAATAATCCAATCGCTGTTAAGATTTTATAATCTATGGGTAATATACACGCTACAGTTTTAATGTCGAAAGCGAGCAATAATAGCACCAAAGCGCCAGCCGTCATTAATCCACCAATAAAACCTCCACCAGGATAATAATGGCCTGCGAAGAATAGTTGAATGGAAAACAAAATAATCATAAAGGCGGCAACGGTTGTTACAGTTTGTAAAATGACATCATTTGTTTTCATCCTTCTTTCCTCCTTGTTAAACGAAGTTTTATCATTGAGAAAATTCCAAGTGCCGCAATGGCTAGTACACAAATTTCGAACAATGTATCAAACCCACGAAAATCAACTAAAATGACGTTGACCAAGTTCTTTCCACCGGCTTCTTTATAAGCACTATCAATATAATATTGTGAAATGGAATCGAAAAACTTTTGGCTGTGAGAAGAAATCGAAATTAAGGTAACGACAACTCCCACTCCTATAGAGATCAATGCATTTCCTAATTTAAAGCGCATATGTTCTTCATGGCGACTGAGACGCGGTAAGTGGTAAAAGCACAATAAGAATAACGCGACTGAAATCGTCTCAATAACAAGTTGTGTCAATGCTAAGTCAGGTGCACGAAACAATACATAAAATAGGGAGACCGTATATCCAACAGCACCAAGAGAAATAATCGCTGTCAAACGGGATTTAGCAAATAAAATCGTAATGGTTCCGATAATAAGTACTATGGCGAGAACTAATTCATACACACCAATTGGTGCTATTTTGTCGGTAGAAAACACAAATGCGTCTTTAAACCATAGCGTAAATAGTAGAATTCCAATGAAGAAGGAGAAGATATACACTAGGTAAGTGCGAATAAACCCATTCATCACTGTTCTTGATGTTTTATAAGCGCCTCGCTCTAATGAAACGATTCCGTGGTCGTACAGAAAATTAAATGATAGCTTTTCTGGTAGACGTTCAAAGAGTTTTTTCCATTTCGGGAAAGTGGCATATAATAGGATACCTCCTAATATTACGCCAATTGTCATAAAGAGCTCAGGTGTAAATCCATGCCAAAAGGAAATATGAACCTCTAATTCGTTAACTCCTGGTATGATAGCTTCCACCGCTGGTTTAATAATTGAATGAGACAGTAAATTTGGGAAGAAACCAAAAATGATAACAAGTGAAGCAAGGACGATTGGAGAAACCAACATACCAAAAGGTGCTTCATGAGGTTGTGTTTTTAGTTTTTCAGGTTGTAATTTCCCAGTAAATGTTTTAAATAGTAGCCTCATACTATACAAAAACGTAAATACACTGGCAGTCCAAGCAATAACAGGGAATAACACTCCCCATGTTTCTAAATTGTAAATATCCATCTCTAACACTTTCACCATGGCAGTGAAGAACATCTCTTTACTTAGAAACCCATTAAAAGGTGGGAGACCTGCCATGGAGAATGTTCCAATTATGGCAATAGTAAAGGTAATGGGCATAAAGCTCATTAACCCACCAAGCTTTCGGATATCTCTAGTACCCGTTTCGTGGTCGACAATCCCTGCAACCATAAATAAACTTCCTTTAAAGGTTGCGTGGTTGATTAAATGAAATACTGCAGCAAGTGTCGCGATAAGGTAATATTTTTCATAGCCATAATGTTGAGCCGCTGCCCCTACCCCTAATAATGACATGATTAATCCTAGCTGGCTGACTGTAGAGAAGGCAAGGATACTTTTTAAATCCGTTTGCTTTACAGCGTTAAATGATCCCCAAAAGAGTGTGAGTAACCCTATTCCTCCAATAAGCCATAGCCAAATACCAGATTGAGAAAAAATTGGACTCAAACGAGCAACAAGATAAATTCCAGCCTTTACCATAGTAGCAGAGTGAAGGTAAGCGCTGACGGGTGTTGGTGCTTCCATAGCATCAGGAAGCCAAATGTGAAAAGGAAACTGAGCTGATTTCGTAAAGGCACCTATTAGTACAAGGATGAGTGCAGGTGTAAATAATGGATTTGTAAACAGTTCATCTGATTGGGCAATGAGTTCACGAATACTAAATGTATCCCCCATAATGGATAAAAGAATAAACCCACAAAGCATCGATAAACCACCAAATACCGTAATAAGCAGTGATTTTTGAGCACCGTAGCGAGAGCGCTCACGGTGATACCAATAACCAATTAATAAAAAGGATGATATTGAAGTAAATTCCCAAAACATATATAGGACCATTAAGTTATCTGATAAGACAAGTCCAAGCATTGCTCC
This sequence comes from Bacillus spongiae, assembly GCF_037120725.1. Classification (NCBI taxonomy): domain Bacteria; kingdom Bacillati; phylum Bacillota; class Bacilli; order Caryophanales; family Bacillaceae; genus Bacillus; species Bacillus spongiae. Next base: position 82,474 of record NZ_JBBAXC010000009.1, on the reverse strand, counting down.
CATAAAGAGTAACAAATATACGTAGAAATTATGTAATGCTTCTTTGCCGACTTCTAAATAATAGATCGAATAAAGCACTACAAGTGAGCCAATTCCCGTAATTAATAAGGCAAAGAGAATCCCTAGCCCATCAACATAGGCAACGAAGTTAATTCCCAATGAAGGCATCCATTCAGCCGTTTTTTTAACTATATTTCCCCCTTCTGTTACGGGAATGTATTGTAAGAAATACCCAAATAAAGTGACAGGCAAAATTAGCGCAAACCAGCCAGTATGAACTTTCTTAAAAAGAAAATAAAAAATTGGTATCAATATAGCCATCAAAAAGGGCGAGATGATGGCAAAATGAAGTATAGACAATAAAAAACCCCCCTAAAGGCATAAATAAAATGTCAGTTCGTATAGATCCTTTTTATCAGCATTTCCTTATTTACATGATAAATTCCTACAGCCTACTAATGACCATACAAGCATTATAACGCAAAAGAAGAGCAGGTGCATGTGATTAAGTCTTTTATCTAAAGGTGTTTTAACTGCTATTAAATAAGTAGAAAGTGCATCATTTAATAAAAAAATTTTTCTAAAAAGGATAATTGAAAAAACACCCTTTTCAATTTGAGGTATAAAAAAGGGGGAAAAGGCCATCTTAAAAGTAGGTGGTGATTGCGAGTGAAAAGGAAAGTGTGTTTTTCTGCTTCCTTATTTAGTCTTTTGTTTGGGATGGCATGGTGTGGACATGAATCGGTTATAGAGAAGAAAAGGCTAAATTATTTAGAGAAACAAGGGGTAACCCCCATATCTACTTTTCAGGATGCAGAACCTGTTATTGAACCAATTCCATTTGGCTCTAGAGAGTATATTCGATTTGTACAATAAGGTGGGGAACCCCCGCCTTATTTTTTTGTGTTAGAGCTTATAGCGTAATTCCATTATTTGTTTTTCCTTCTTCTATCCTTCCTATTTTATCCTTTAATTTAAGGGCAGAAAGCGATAAGATGGTTTCAAGAACGTTGATTTTAGGAGAGACGGAGACTACATGAAAAATACATACTTAACGGGATATTTTCCTCTATTTTCAATTTTAATGTTTAGTTTAACATTTGCAGTATTCGGTGCGGAGGTGTTTGTAGCACTTTTTAAAGGAATTGGTATTTATGCTGGAATGAGAGAGTTTTTATCGGATATACAACTTAAGCTATTTGTTTTAATTCTGCTAATGGCCGGTTTTTTTATGGTCTTTGCCGCTTTAAAATTAATAGCAGAGACGATTAATGAAATTAGTTTGCTTTTTTTTTCAAAAGATTCTAGTGGAGAAGCGCTACAAAAAGTTCGCTCCTTGTCCACTATTTATTTGCTAGGAGCTTTCTTGTCCATTTTGAGTGTGAAATCCATTATTGGGTTATTGACGATTTTTATCCTATCGTCCTTTAGCTATTTTGTCATGTTTGTTTATAGAATTACACCTTCTTTATCTAGGGGGGGAGTGCTGGGAATTGTTTTATTCCAAGTTTCAATCTGGAGTATCTTATTTACTATCATTATCTTAGCGGCGTTGAAGCTATACAATGGAGTAATGTCTAGTTTACCGATTATTTCCCAAGTGAATATTTAATGAATAATACAGTGTTAGTTACTGAATATAATCCATTTATTGTGGAAAATAGAAGAAAGAGAGTGAAATGGTGGGGCCATTTCACTCTCTTTTCATTCGAAAGTTATTTCATTATATCTCGCCAAATTAAATGACTTGGACGGTTGTTTTCAATTGTTTTCATGTTTTTAGGTATATCATGTCCAACCCAAACCCCTGTTGTGAAGTCGTTTGTTAGACCTACTGTCCAATAGTCAAAGTATTGGTTTGTTGTACCGGTTTTAATTCCAACGTAAGGCTTTGAGACGTAAGCAGGTCTGCCGGTTCCATTAACTGCTGATGAATGAAGTAGGGTACGAATCTTTTTAACTGTCCCTGATGACCAAAGTTCTTTTTCAGATGTATTCCATTCATAAAGAATATTTCCCTGATCATCGACAACCTTTTCTAAGGCGTGTGGTTCAATATACCTCCCATCAATAAAGCTTGAATAAGATCTTGTCATTTCAAGAGGGCTCATTCCATTAGTAAATCCACCAATAGCAGCTGCATAGGTTTTATCTTTCTTTTCCACTCTGTCGAAGGAAAAGGGGTTCAAGTAACTAAAGGCTTCATCAAGCCCGACCTTTTCAACTAAGCGAATGGCTGGAGAATTAAGCGAGCGTGCAAAAGCGGTTTGAAGACTTACCATGCCATATTGTACATTTCCATAGTTAGTAGGACAATAACCGTTAATACAATAGGTGTTAGAATTTACACTCTCGTAAATAGATGGGTCAAACCTTTCGATGTACGGACCGTATACAAGGAGAGGCTTTATAGAAGAACCCGGTTGGCGAAATGCTTGAAAAGCTCTATGAAAATAATATTTTTTATATTCTTTTCCCCCTGACATGGCAATAATTTGCCTCGTTGCATTATCGATAACGACTGCTGCTCCTTCTACTTGATTGTAGGGTAAATGTTTTTTGACAGCTGCAATGGTTTTCTCTTGCATTGCCGGATCTAGGTTTGTATGGAGCACAACTCCTGAAGCGATCACTTGGTCAACACGCTCCGACAGTAATTCAGAAATCCATTCCTTTTCTTCCTCTGACTGAGCTTGCTCAATTCGCACTGAAAACCCTTCTTGCTGGCTAATTAATTGTTTTAATTCTTCTTCTACATAAACGGCATAATCAGGATAGAGATTTTCATGTTTTCGCAAATTGAGGTGAATCTTTTCTTTCTTTAATGAATAGGCCTCTTCTTGAGATAATTTCTTTGCCAGTACGAGAGAATCTAGTAACCGTTCCTGCCGCTTCTTTGTTTCTTCAAAATGTTTAATTGGGTCATATTTATTCGGGTTATTTGGAATGGACGCTATAAAGGCTAATTCGCTCCTCGATAACTCATTCAACGTTTTTTGAAAGTAATGTTCGGCAGCAGATTGCGCTCCGTATATTCCGTTACTAAAGTAAATGACATTTAAATAAAGTTCTAAGATTTCATCTTTTGAATATTTCTGTTCTAATTCATAAGCATAAAACAGTTCAGTTAATTTTCGATTATAAGTTTTTTCCTGATCTAAATATAGGTTTCTTGCGAGTTGCTGGGTGATAGTACTTCCACCTTGTTGAATATGTGTAAAGACTAAATTCTTCACTAAAGCTCTTAAAATGGCCCCAGCATCAAATCCAATATGCTCGTAAAAATTTTGATCCTCGGAATAGATTAATAAGTCTTTGAGAAAGATAGGGATTTCTTCGCTTGGAGCAAAAGAACGATAAGGCTTATTTAACTCAGAGAAAACCTGCCCATTATGATCGAGCATCACACTCGTAATGGATAAGTTAATATCTTTATCATTTATAATGGAATCCATTTGTTGTTGGAAGCTCTTCGCTTTACTTGCTTCTTCATCAGTAAAATAAAGAAGGAGAAGAAAAGCTGGGAGAAGGAAGGCAATGAAACTATAACCAGTTAATGACCTCAAAAGTAATTCACATCTCTTTACGTTAGTCTTAAGTTTTCTGTATGTTCATAAGGTTTTGTTCTTTACCATCATAAGGGAAAAGTCATTAAGAATAAAGAATTAGTCTAAAAGTATAGTTGTGAGAAATCTGATGGAAGAACTATATCTTTTTTCTCATATTTAATAATGGAATGAAAAAATGAATTTTTTGAATAGTCATAATTTATTTGTGTAACGTGATATAATAGTAGTAGCGAACTAATTTGGAAACAGATGAAGAGTGAGGGGGGAGAAGCGTGAAAGAACGTCAATTGATTTTTATGGACTTTGAATTCTCGATGCCAGAAGGTAAAAATTCACCGAGGAATTTTTATCCTGAAATTATTGAAGCAGGTATCGTTTTAATACGAAATGGAAATATTGAAAAACAATTTTCTTCATATGTAAAACCGATGGCGTTTCCTAAACTAACGCAGAGGTGTAAGAAGTTTCTTCATATAAAACAAGAGAATGTCGATGATGGAATGCCCTTTCATGAATTAGTAAATTATTTAAAAGAAATAAATGATGGTACTAGTCAAAATAAAATAATCACTTGGGGAAATATGGATATTAAAGTGTTAAGAAATAATTGCCAACAAGCAAAATTATCATACCCTCTTCAAGGAGAATATGTTGATCTATCGATGGAGTATAAACGATTTTTTGGTGACCGTAATCAAACGGGGTTATGGAAAGCTGTGGAGGAATACGGAAAAGATGGAATTGGCAAGCATCATAAAGCGTTAGATGATGCCTTAACCACTTATCATATTTATAAGCTTGTTGAAAAGGATAAACAGTATCTTCAAAAAGCATCTCCACCAACAATTGGAGATAGAGTGGATTTATCGAAACTGTATAACCTGTTAGCATGATAACCTTCTTCTTTTTGAAAAGAGAAGGTTATTTTCTTTTTAAACATAAACGAAAGAGTTGATTGCACCTTGATCTCTTCATGATGAATAGAAGAGATCAAGTGTCTGTTATGATAGTTAAACCCTTTAACAAAATTAGCCAAGAGGAATGCTTATTTTTAGGCTTGAATTTGCATACATTTGTATATTAAATAAAAACCGGTCCTACAAATAGTGAATACTCTAGTTAATGCTATCGTACTCTTTAACGGATCCATGACCTTCGATATAGACTATATTTTGATTGCATACATAAGCTCATATTCTCGTTTTATGCTTTCTAAAGCAGCTATGCTTCTTGTAGCAAAAGCACTATTTTCTTCTCGTAAAGTCATTAAAAGATCAAGGAATGTTGTTTGTAAAGACTCTGTATAGGGAGGAACCTCTCCTTCATATGGCTTAACCATTATTTTAGGGATATTTGCTTTCTCACCAAATGAAAGAGCTTTGCGCTCATGAAAGAAGCCTTGGTCGACTTGTTTCGGGTGATGTAGGTCTCCTTGAATGGGATGTTTTAACACGGCTAAAATTTTCACTACGAATGTTGTTTCATTTTCACTAACCAATTCTCCAATATATTTTCCTGTCTTATATATCCCAATTACAAAATCATTTGCTTTTAATTGTGTCATAGGTTTTTCCCCTTTCATGCATTATAATGCAATTATACAAAAAAGAAGAAATGAATTCTTTATTATACAAGTCGGAGGGAAGATGATGAAATCTTGGATTTATACGATAGCAAGCTTTAGTCTGATCATTCTATTTCTTACTGGGTGTGGAATTTCGAAGCAACAAGAGGAGAGTAGTAAGGGGGAAGTGGCTAAGCAAAAAATAACAGTTGAAGGAGATGTCGACAAGTTTTTTCCTCAATTGACGAATGAAGTTCAAGAAAATGAAATACTTGTTGAAATGAAAACGAGCAAAGGAACTATTAAATTAAAACTATTTCCAGAGCTTGCACCGAAAACGGTAGAGAACTTTGTAACTCATAGTAAGAATGGCTATTATGATGGATTAACATTTCATCGAGTGATACAGGACTTCATGATTCAAGGTGGCGATCCTAAAGGAGATGGCACAGGTGGCGAAAGTATTTATGGCGAATCATTTGAAGACGAATTAAATTCCCAATTATTCCACGTTCGTGGAGCGCTGTCTATGGCAAATGAAGGTCGGTCTAATACGAATGGTAGTCAATTCTTTATAGTCCAAAACGCAGAAATAAATTCACAAACGAAAGAAGCGATAGAAAAGGCAGGTTATCCAACTGAAATTGTTACAAAGTATATAGAAAATGGCGGTACTCCACACCTGGATTATAAGCATTCTGTATTTGGATATGTAATTGAAGGGATGGATGTTGTGGATAAGATAGCGGCTGTGGAAGTTGATTCGCAATCCAAGCCAGCTAATAATGTTGTGATTGAGAAAATGATGGTAATCGAATAATGAAAAGCTTGAAATACCTTTTTTAGTGTTCGTTCATTATTCACGTAATTTTCATAGACATAAATAGAAGCGATGAAGGAAAATTGATATAATAATGTTTAACGTCTATGCTGATTATTTTTTATGGTTTTATATATTATGTCATTTAACATTCCCACTGAAAGGAGGAGCTTATGCTTTCAGATTTTGCGTTTAATTTATTTTTATATTTCCCAGAGGATAAATCAGAATATATTCCAGCAGGAATAACGATGGCTATATTTACCGTTATTGCCATTTTAACCTTTAGGCTGTTTATTAAAGTTTCTAAGCGTCAGGAATTACAAACGAAAGAGCTAGAAAAAAGCATTATGGAAGAACGACAATCAAAAGAAAAGTGAGCCGTAATATCGTTCTAACTTAATACAAAACAAGCAGGGATTATTTTTCTGCTTGTTTTGTATTTAGGTTAGTCTCTAAATTAGATAGCTTCCCCTCCCTTATTCTATAAAAGGGATATGTTGGAGTTGACGAATAATAATGGACTTATCGGGGCACACTGCATACATACTATGTGTTTGTGGAGGGGATCCCTTTGAATAGACAGAGAGTGTACATAATCATCGTGATGGCTTGCCTATTGCTTTCAGCATGTGTGTATTCGGATGTAAAGAAAATAAAAGTAGATATGAAAAATGCAGACGGGGACTCGATTGGCACTATCTCCTTGGAAGAGCAGGCGGAAGGGCTAATGGTTAAAGTAGATGTAGAAGGACTATCGCCAGGAGAGCATGGCATACACTTTCATGATAAAGGAGTTTGTGAAGCGCCAGACTTCACATCGGCTGGAGAACATTTTAACCCTGAGGAAAAACAGCATGGTTTAATGAACCAAGAGGGAGCGCATGCAGGCGACCTTCCCAATTTATCTGTTGGTGAGGATGGAAGTGTAAAAGTAGATATAATGACTTCCCAAGTGACGCTAAAGAAAGGGAAAAGCTCTCTTTTTACGAAAGAAGGAACGTCAATTATTATTCACGAAACCTTAGATGATGGAAAAAGTCAACCAGCGGGTGATGCTGGAATTAGAGTTGCATGCGGAGAAATAATGAAAGAAGGAAAAGAGAAGAAGAAATAGAACTCACAGCATAGAAAAAGGTTGAATAGGCGAGACTCCATTCAACCTTTTTTATAATCCCCTGAATGGGATCTGTTAGGACTAGGTCATGAAGAAGCAGGGAGGGGGTGTTACAAAACAGGTACACATTCTTTATTGTAGTGCTTGCTTCATTTTGTGCATGGCGGTTTCTAACTGATCGCGGGAACATCCAATATTTAATCGGAAAAAGCCTGCTCCTGCATCTCCATATTTACTTCCTCGTTCTAAAGCAATTTTTCCCTTGGATAACAATCGTTTATTCACTTCTTCCTCATGAAAACCCGTCTCTCTAAAGTCTAGCCAAAGTAAAAATGTCCCTTGTGCATCAATCATTTTTACGTTAGGGAGATGCTGGACTAAGTACGAGGAAACGAACTTCTTATTCTTTTCTAAGTAAGCGAGAAGTTCATCAACCCATTGCGCTCCATCACGATAAGCAGCCTCCATCGCGACAAGTCCAAGGGCATTAACAGTAAAGAACCCTTGTTTTTTTTGACTATTTTCTATCTTTACTCTTAGCTGTTGATTTTCAATAATCATAAGGGCAGATTGTAAACCTGCAATATTGAAAGTTTTACTTGGTGCAGTTAGTGTAATAACATGGTCTTGATTTGCTTTAGCAATAGGTATGTGTGTATGTGGAGAATAGACGAGATCACAATGAATTTCATCAGAAATGATGATGACATTATAGGCTTTGCATAGATCGGCAATTTTTGTTTGTTCTTCGTTCGTCCATACACGTCCAACTGGATTATGAGGGCTGCAAAATAAGAAGAGCTTGACTCCTTGTTTTAAACATTCTTCAAATGCATCAAAGTCAATGTGATATTGATCGTTCTGAATGACAAGCGGACAATCTACAACTTTACGATCATTTTCTTGAATGAGCTGAAAAAATGGGTAATAAACAGGAGTTTGAATTAAAATACGGTCTCCTTTTTCAGTTAAGGATTGAATGGCTGTTGCAATTGAAGGAACGACTCCGGGGCTATAGAGAATCGCATCTTGTGAAAAAGACCAGCTATGTCTTGATTTAAACCAATTTGTAATGGAAGATTTTACTTCAGTAGTAGGATAACTGTATCCATATATGCCGTGTTGAACTCGTTTATTAAGTGCTTCCTTAACTGGTAATGGGGCTTCAAAGTCCATATCTGCCACCCATAGGGGTAAAAGGTCACGTTCTCCAAAAATGGATTCAGCCATGTCCCATTTGACAGAAGCGGTTGCTTTACGATTAATAATACGATCAAAATTTTCCACTATTCATCCATCCTTTGCTTTTTCTCATATTATGATAAGATAGGAATACAAACTAAAGTGTAATTAGGTGATATTATGAATGTCTCTCAGGTGAATAGACAGCTCGTTGAATTATTAAAGAAGTGGGATCCATTTAGAGTAGGTCCTGAAGGCTATGATACAGAAATTGCTGATGTTGTACAAGCAGTACACGACAATGATAAAGCAAATATATTAGCAGGTGAGATCCAGGCGATTTATGAATTTTCCTTTGAGGAATGGATCCCGATGCAGGAGTGTCACGTCATCGCTGAGAAAATGCTACAAATTAAAAACTTAGCTTCTTGCTCGTATTAATATGTAGAGCAACCTATTGCGAATGTTACGAGAATAAGGAAGGTAAGTCATCAAGAGTGGTATAATTAGTGACAGAAAAGACAGCACCGAATAGGTGGCTGTCTTTTTACGTAACGACAAATTGTTGTATATGGTGTAAAACTTCATCAGGCTTTTCTTCAGGGACTAAATGACCTGTTTTCTCTAACACCACAATAGTAGCATTCGGTAAATCTTTATTTAACCGGATGCCAACATTAAGTGGAACAACGCGATCATGGTCTCCCCAAATGAGTAGACAAGGGGTGTGAATGTTGTGCAGGACATGTTCTGGTAAATCTCCTTCTCTGTCACGAATCATTCTGGTTAGTGCTCGAAATATTTTTTTATCTAAAAATGGCGTTAAATAACCGGATATCATGTCATCATCAATCATTTCACTATCGTGGAGAACATTCTCTAAATTTCGTCGTATTCCTGTACGCTTTAACCAGTACTTCACGTATAAGTGAAAAAATGGGGCATAACTAAGCATTGAAAGGGATCTACGTGCACGATTAAGATAGCCAGAACTACATAGAAGAATACCCTTTTCAACTATTTCTGGTCGTAATTTCATCATGTTTAAGGCTATTTGACCACCCATTGAATGGCCAGCAACATATACATTAGTCAGCTGTAGTTTTTCTAAAAGATGGAGAACCGTTTTCCCTAAGTTTTCGTATGAATAACGAAAGCGAACAGACTTCCCACTTTTTCCGAATGGAGGAAGATCAATCACTAGTACGTTGTAATGCTTCTTTAAAAGGGGAGTTAATCGTCGAAAGCTAAAAGTAGAAGAGAGAAACCCATGAAGCAAAACGAATGTCTCATCTGAAAGAGATTGTGGATGATATTCATAATAAACATCTATTCCGTTAATATGGGCCTTTACTGTCGTTTGTTCTATCATCCTTATTAGCTCCTCTAAATTTTTGTTGTAATAGTTGTATTTTCTCCGCTTTAATCAAAATAACTCTTGAAGAACCGATTAGGAATTATTTTCTAATGGGATGAGAACATTGAGAAAAACCAATAAAATTCAGTATAATAATAGGGTGAATATCATGAAAGAGGGAAAAAAATGAAGTGTACAAATAAAGAAATTGAATTACTAAAAATATTAGAAAACGATGCTCGTCTGTCAAATGAATTAATCGCTAAAATGATGGGGTCTTCCGTTAAAGATGTAGGAGACATGATTCAGAAATTAAGTGATCAACATATATTAGTTCGATGTTCGGCGTTAGTGAATTGGTCAAAGGTGGAAGAGCATGAAGGGGTAACAGCGATGATCGATGTGAAGGTTACGCCTAAAAGAGGAGTAGGTTTTGATGAAATTGCACAAAGAATTTATCGCTTTCCAGAGGTGAAATCACTTTACTTAATGTCTGGAGCCTATGATTTATCTGTGACAGTTGAAGGGAAATCAATGAATGAGGTTGGGAATTTTGTCTCTCAAAAGTTATCCACACTGGATTCCGTCGTTTCGACAATGACTCATTTTTATTTAAAAAAATATAAGCATGATGGAACGATATTAGAAGACGGCGATGAAGATCTTCGTATGGTGGTGTCACCTTAATGAAAGCATCCCGTTCGTATTTATCACACACCGTAGAAGAATTAGCTCCATCAGGAATTCGTAAGTTTTTTGACTTAGCAAATAGCATGAAAGGGGTCATATCTCTTGGGGTAGGTGAACCGGACTTTGTCACCTCATGGGGCATTAGAGAAGCTGCTATCAATTCGTTAGAAAAGGGATATACATCTTATACAGCCAATGCCGGTTTACTTGAGCTGCGTAATGAAATAGCTACATATATGAACGATCGTTTTGATGTTCAATATAAAGAAGAGGAAGAGATTATTGTTACGGTTGGAGCCAGTCAAGCACTTGATTTGGCCTTTCGATCTATCCTTAATCCAGGTGATGAAGTCATTATCGTAGAACCGAGCTTTGTTTCTTATGCACCGCTTGTCATCCTTTCGGGAGGTATTCCCGTTCGAATTCAAGCAAAAGCAGACAATGAATTTGTGTTACAACCAGAAGAACTGAAAGCTGCTATCACAAATAAAACGAAGGCGATCTTACTTTGTTCTCCTAATAATCCGACGGGAACTGTAATGAATAAAAGCGACTATGAGCAATTGTTACCAATAATTAAAGAAGAGGATCTACTTGTTATATCAGATGAAATTTATGCTGAGCTTGTTTATGAGGAAGAGCATATTTGTATTGCGTCCTTAGCGGACATGAAAGAAAGAACGATAGTAATAAATGGTTTCTCAAAAGGCTTTGCGATGACTGGATGGCGTCTCGGGTTTATTTGTGCCCCAGCTTTTCTTACTGAAGCGATGTTGAAAATTCATCAATATAGTATGATGTGTGCGCCAACATCAGCGCAATATGCAGCGATTGAAGCACTGCGAGAAGGAATTAAAGATCTGGATGAAATGAAGAGAAGCTATCGCCAAAGGCGAAATTATTTTGTTGCATCTTGTAATGATATCGGATTAAGCTGTCATGTACCTGGTGGTGCCTTTTATAGTTTTCCGTCAATTAAAGAAACGGGATTAACCTCAGCGGAATTTGCCGAGCGACTCCTAATGGAGGAAAGGGTGGCAGTTGTTCCGGGAGATGTATTTGGAAAGAGTGGCGAAGGGCATATTCGCTGTTCTTATGCTTCTTCTATGAATCAGCTTCAGGAAGCAATCAGGCGCATGTCATCCTTTATGGAGAAATATTCAAAATAGCAAAAAAAAGAGGACGATTGTTCAATCGTCCAATAAAGGGGGAATACTTAAGAAAGCTTAGTACAAGGATACCCAATTGGCTATCTTTTATACATTCAGATGATCATTTTTGAAAAATAATGTACTTTCTCTACAGGAAAGAAGGGGTGTCAGATTTAGTGATAACCCCTTTTTCTTTTAAAGTTTGGCTTCTCATAAAAAAAACCAGCAATACAGCTGGTTATTGGTTATATTTTAAATCATAAAGCATTTGCATGACACGAAGAAAGTCTTCTTCTGAGAACTCTTTTGCTTTTCTTAAAATCAGCTTTGCTTTTTTTGTACCAATTTCAAGTATTAATTGCTCGATTTCTGCATCAATCCCAGAAATATTTGTTGTCTCTATTTCTAATAGTTCCGAAGCGGGTACGTCTAAAACGGTTGATAGTTTTAAAATGGTAGGTGTGTCTGGGAGCTGTTCCCCATTCTCGTATTTCTCAATCGTTTTTGTTCCAAGACGTGCTTTTAGAGCCAACTCTTGTTGAGTCATCTTGCATTGTTCACGATACATCTTTAAATGTTCACCAAACTTGTGAGACATTCCATCCCCTCCATTGAAAACGTTTTACATACCTTTATTGTACACTATATTTATTCTAAATTCCTTTTACACTATGAACATTTTTTTACATTTTTCAATTTAAAATAAGAAACTGTTTGGAAAATATTTTTATCATAAAATTACATTTATTGTTACGGATTTATTATATGATGGAGTTACAGTAAAAAAATGAAGGGGAGAAAGGAAATGGAAGAGGCATTACTACTTAAACGAGCCAAAAATGGAGATTTAGAAGCGTATAAGCATATCATTGACCACTATTCTCCCTTAGTCGAACGGTTTGCTTTTCAAATAGGTACTCCTTATAAGAGCATCTCGGATGTGTCCCAGGAAGTCTTTATTCGTATTTATCGTACTCTTCCTCAATTTTCACAGACGACATTCACGACGTGGTTATATACAATGACATACAAAACGGTAAAAGAATATGTAGAACAAGCTCTGTATGAGGAAGAACAAGAATGTGAGAATCCTATTTTTTTACATGAAGAAGATAAAATGCTGCATGAATGTATTGGAGGATTAGATGAAATATATCGTTTGCCGATAATTTTATTCTGCTTTCATGACCAATCGTATGAAGAGATTAGCGATATATTGAAGATTTCCGTATCCACTGTAAAAACACGAGTCACTAAAGCCAAGAGTCTTTTAAAACAAAGCATCATTCAAAAGGAACAGGAAGCGGGTGTGTATGATGGATGAAAACTTGTTTGAAAAGCGAATGGATTTTTTGAAAAATTCCTATAAAAAACTTCCAATTCAAACAGACTCCTCAGCAGTTTTAGCCCAATTACATCCGCAACAGGAAAAGAAAGAGTTCACTAAGTCCAAACGTTTCCTTCAATGGCCCTATGTTGCAAGCTTTTTTGGTGTAGTAAGTCTGGCGGTGATTTTACTTATTCCCTTTATCGGAGAAGAGGATTCTATTGATCAAGGGAACCAATATGACGAGCCGAAAATAGAGGTTGATACAAAGAGTCAAGCAGAATTGAATGCAGCCTTTCAGGAGTTATGGCGAATGTACGACTTAATGGTCGGTGATGCCGCGCTTAGTCTAAATGTTTCAAGGGAATTCGTTGAACAAGCTAATTTTGTCCAAAGTGCAAAAAGTTTTATTTATTCAACAGAAGGAAGGCTGAGAAAGGACATACAAGAGGGTTGGGAACTTCAACCAATAATAGACAGAATATACTCTTACAAACAATCGGTAGAGAGGTCTCTATTAACCCCAGAGCAATGGATGCGAAACACTCATACACTACAGTCAGAAGAAGAAGTAGTAGATTGGTTGACAACTTTGATTGATAAGGTAAAAGAGTCCATTGCTTTATATGATGAATACTTTTTACAGCTACCAGATCAGGGGAAGGATTATTTGAGTGATGATTACACACTTTCTGCTTTACAACGGAACGCTGTTGCACTGGAGTTGAATAACAACGGAGATAAAACAAGCATGAAAATTGATTACGAGAAGATTTTATCCCTTATGCCCGTGCAAACACCTGAAGCTTATACAATGTATTTACAATTTAAGGTCGATAATCCTTCTATCATTCATGCAGGAAATATATTAGTGAGCTGGCAAGAGCATGCCACTTACCTTGTTCAATTAGAGGACATTATTAGTAAACTTCCAAATAATTCATTTTTAGAGAATGAATTAAAGGTAGAGTATGACCAGCTACTTTCTCTGTTTGTTAATGGTTCATACTACAACCCTAGCTTTAATGAAAAGAGTGTGTTAAAAGAAGAAGTTCGTTCCGCTTATTTGAATGTTATCGAATTGTACCCAAATCGGAAAACAACATTTCAATTACATGAAATTTACCAAATGTTGAAAGAAAATGGGTTTAAGAAACCTCATAATTGGGATGCATATACGGGAGATTTCTAATAAGAAATTCTACGTAGACAAGGCTGTAGGCGCTATTTTAAAAAGCTAGTAAAGTGACGGTGATAGGGGAACACTCCTAAATGATACTTGATTCATTTTTGCTTATAATGGGCAACTGTGGTATAATCTTTAATTGCGTATAAAAAGACGAAAATATATTTATTAGGAGTTGTTACCATGACTACAAAATACGAAATTGGTACAGAATTAAAAGGGAAAGTAACAGGAATTCAACCATACGGAGCGTTCGTTGCTCTAGATGAAGAAACACAAGGGTTAGTGCATATTTCAGAAATTACACACGGATACGTAAAAGATATCAATGAGCACCTATCTGTTGGCGATGAAGTAAACGTAAAAGTACTTTCTGTAGACGAAGGTGCAAATAAAATCAGCTTGTCTATTCGTGCGACAGAAGAAGCTCCAGCTCCTAAAGAAGTAGAGGCAACGAAAAAGCCACGTCGTCGCCAAGGTCAAAATAATCTTAAAGCGGTAGAAAGTGCTCCTTCAGGATTCAATACATTAAAAGATAAATTAGAAGAGTGGATCGAGCAGTCCGACCTAATTAAGAAGTAATAATTAGAAGTTAGGGTCCCGATCTTTTTGTGAAAAGCCACCATTTCAGTGTGTGGCTTTTTTTCTATTTTTATACGTATTTTTTGTTAATTATCTTATGGTCGAACTAATTGGTTTTTTTTCATTCGATATTGAAGATTTTGACGGCTCATCCCTAAGGATTTTGCAGTTTGAGTAATATTGAATTGATGATGTATTAATGCTTTTTGAAGATAGTATTTTTCTGCTTCTTGAAGGTATTCTTCTAAAGGCAATAGTTCACGGTTAGGGTTTACTAAAAATCGCTCATCTTCCTTATGAACGGAATTCGCCCTTTGTCGGAAAGACATTGGTAAATGATGATGTGAGATCACTTCATCTGAGTTAACACAATTCAACGATTCCTCAATTACTCGTTCAAGTTCTCGTACGTTTCCAGGCCAGTCATAGTTAATAAAAGCATTTATTACATCTTGATGAAGCGCTTTCACATTTGAACCAAAAAGTAGACTGTACGATTCAATAAATGATTGAGCTAACTCAATAATATCTTCCTTCCTTTCTCTTAATGGGGGTATAAATATGGAATAATGACTGAGCTTGTAGTAAAGTTCTTTTTTTAATCGTCCAGCTGTAATCGCATCAATTGGATCTTCGTTTATCGTAGCAACCACTTGAGTAGATGTCTGGGTTTCGCTTGTTTTCTGGCATTGAAGGGTGTTTAATAGCCTTTCTTGAAGGCGTGTATCCATTCGGTTAATATGTGTAAGTAAAAGAGTTCCTCCTGTGGCTTGAGCAATCATTCCCTTGTCTCCAAAAAGCACATCTTCACTTTGGGTTGGCAAAATGGACTCACAATGATGAATAAGGAATGCCTTGTTTCGTCTAAAGCTTTCATTATGAATGGATTGAGCAATCATCTCTTTCCCTGTCCCTGTCTCCCCAATTAATAATATAGAGGAAGGGGCTGTGGCTGCATGCCTACTGTTTTCAATGACTTCTTGAATAGAGTCGGAGCTACCAACGATAGAGTTAAATGTATATTCTTCTTTCTTCGACAGTTGTTCCTTTAATAACCGTTCCACCTTTGTCACATCTTTGGCAATCTCAATTGCCCCGATACATTTCCCAGAAGAGTAAAGTGGATAAGTATTATTAATTGTTGTGATTTCTTGTCCTTTTTTAGTAAAATATGTTTGTTTTATATTTAGGCTACTTTGTCCGCTGTTGAGTACTTGTAGAAGGGTGCTTTCTTCATCACGTTCAAAATGGAATACGTCTAAAATATTTTTGTCGAGTACATCTTCTATTGACATACCTTCAATTTCCATCATTTTCCGATTGTAAATGACGGTATTCCCTTCGATATCAATGACATGAACACCTGACTCTAATTTTTCAACTAGTTCTTGGTAAATATATAATAAGTTCTCATTCTTCATCATAGGATACTCCTTCATAAAATGCAAAATCTTAAAGAAAAAAAACTTGAAAAACGCAACGTTCTTTTGCATTATTATATATGTAAGGGTTTTCTTTGTGCAAATAATTTTTGCATATGTTGATTCTAGTTTTGTTTGTTTTTAATATGAAATGAATTTGAGGAGGAAATGTACGATGATTCCATACAAACACGAACCATTTACTGATTTTACAAATGAACAAAATCAAGTAGCTTATCAAGAAGGGCTAAAGCTTGTTGGTAGCTACCTTGGAGAACACTATCCACTTGTAATTGGGGGAGAAAAAATTGTAACAGAAGAAAAAATTGTCTCCCGTAACCCTGCAAATAAAGAAGAAATTATTGGCTATGTTTCAAAAGCTAACCAGGATCTTGCTGAAAAAGCGATGAATATTGCCTATGAGACATTTGGAACATGGAGAAAATATAAGCCTGAAGCACGTGCAGATATTTTGTTCCGTGCAGCGGCTATTATCCGTCGTCGTAAGGACGAATTTTCTGCCCTATTAACGAAAGAAGCAGGAAAGCCTTGGAGAGAAGCTGATGCAGATACGGCTGAGGCAATTGACTTTTTAGAATATTACGGTCGACAAATGTTAGAAATGAAAAATGGACATAAATTGGAAAGTCGTCCGGGAGAATACAATCAATATAATTACGTTCCACTTGGCGTAGGAGTCATTATTTCTCCATGGAACTTCCCGTTTGCGATTATGGCTGGAACAGCTGTAGCGGCGATTGTCACAGGTAATACGGTTCTATTGAAGCCGGCATCTACTACACCAGTGGTGGCAGCGAAGTTTGTAGAAGTAATGGAAGAAGCAGGTCTTCCAAATGGAGTATTGAACTTCATTCCAGGAAGTGGAGCTGAAGTAGGTGACTACTTAGTCGACCACCCGAAAACGCGCTTTATCTCTTTCACAGGTTCTCGTGATGTAGGTACTCGTATTTATGAGCGTGCATCGAAAGTAAATGAAGGTCAAATCTGGCTTAAGCGAGTAATTGCGGAGATGGGTGGAAAAGATACCATTGTAGTTGATAAAGATGCTGATCTTGAATTAGCTGCTCAATCAATTGTTGCCTCTGCTTTTGGCTTCTCAGGCCAAAAATGCTCGGCTTGTTCACGTGCAATTGTACTTGAAGAAGTATATGATTCCGTATTAGAGCGCGTTGTAGAACTTACGAATGAGTTAACTGTTGGAGATCCAGTGGATAATACGAATTTTGCAGGACCAGTGATTGACCAATCAGCTTATAACAAAATCATGAGCTATATCGAAATTGGGAAACAAGAAGGCCGGTTAATGGCTGGTGGCGAAGGAGACGATTCAAAAGGATACTTCGTGAAACCGACTGTCTTTGCTGATCTTTCACAGGACGCTCGTTTAATGAAAGAAGAAATATTTGGACCTGTTGTAGGATTCACTAAAGCGAAAGATTTCGATGAAGCTATTGAAATTGCAAATAATACGGAGTATGGCTTAACAGGGGCTGTGATCACGAATAATCGCGACCATATTGAAAAAGCAAGGGAAGATTTCCATGTTGGAAATTTATACTTCAATCGTGGTTGTACTGGAGCTATTGTTGGTTACCAACCATTCGGTGGATTCAATATGAGTGGAACAGATTCCAAAGCTGGTGGACCAGACTATTTAACTCTTCATATGCAAGCAAAAACAACATCTGAAATGCTTTAAGAAGTATAAGAGTCTTTCGAAAGAAAGGCTCTCATCTTTATAAAGCAATAGAGGATCCATGGATTAGGAGGAATTTCAATGACTACACAAACATCATCCATTATTGAACAAACGGAACAATTTGGAGCTAATAATTATCACCCTCTCCCTATTGTGATTTCGGAAGCTGAAGGAGTTTGGGTAAAAGACCCAGAGGGAAACAAATATATGGATATGTTAAGTGCATATTCAGCAGTTAACCAAGGGCACCGCCACCCTAAAATTATCCAAGCGCTAAAAGACCAAGTAGACCGTGTAACGCTTACTTCTCGCGCGTTTCACAATGATCAACTTGGACCTTGGTATGAAAAGATTTGTAAATTAACCAATAAAGAGATGGCGCTCCCAATGAATACAGGTGCAGAAGCAGTTGAAACAGCTGTTAAAGCTGCTCGCCGCTGGGCTTATGACGTCAAAGGCGTTGAAGAGAATTGTGCTGAAATTATTGCTTGTAACGGAAACTTCCACGGCCGTACGATGACAGCCGTCTCGCTTTCATCAGAAGTGGAGTATAAACGTGGGTTTGGACCGATGCTTCCAGGCATAAATTTAATTCCTTATGGGGATATTGAGGCACTTAGAGCAGCTATTACTCCAAATACTGCGGCATTTTTATTTGAACCGATTCAAGGGGAAGCTGGAATTGTCATTCCGCCAGAAGGCTTCTTAAAAGCAGCTTATGAATTATGTAAAGAAAACAATGTGTTATTTATAGCAGATGAAATTCAAGCAGGACTTGCTCGCTCAGGAAAAATGTTTGCTTGTGAATGGGAAAATGTTGACCCTGACATGTATATTTTAGGAAAAGCTCTAGGTGGAGGCGTCTTCCCTATTTCATGTGTTGCCGCAAATAAAAGTGTTCTTGGTGTCTTTAACCCAGGTTCTCATGGATCTACTTTTGGTGGCAATCCGGTTGCATGTGCTGTATCTGTTGCCTCTCTTGATGTGCTTATTGAGGAAGACCTTGCTAATCGGTCACTCCGTCTTGGTGAAAACTTTATGAGTAAGCTGAGAGAAATTGATAACCCTATTATTAAAGAGGTACGTGGTAGAGGGTTATTCATTGGAGTGGAATTAACAGAAGCTGCTCGCCCTTATTGTGAACAGTTGAAAGAAGCAGGTCTTTTATGTAAAGAAACACATGATACAGTCATTCGATTTGCTCCACCACTTATTATTTCAGAGGAAGAACTTGACTGGGCAATAAATAAAATTAAAAATGTTTTACAAAAGTAGAAAAAATTGATTATTATACACTGATAAAGCGAGATAATTCATAACGCATATGTTACAATATCTTCGTTCTAGATCACACTTATAAAGAGGCGAAATGCAATGGGAGAAAATTTAAATCTGTTCACTTCTACACAACATGTTATAGAAGATGCATTAACAAAACTTGGCTACGGTGAAGAAGTATATGAACTTCTTAAAGAGCCAATTCGTATGCTCACGGTTCGTATTCCGGTGAGAATGGATGACGGTGAAATAAAGGTATTTACTGGTTACCGCGCACAGCATAATGATGCTGTTGGCCCCACAAAAGGAGGAGTTCGCTTCCATCCAGAAGTAGATGAAGAAGAAGTGAAAGCCCTATCGATGTGGATGAGTTTAAAATGTGGTATTGTTGACCTTCCTTATGGTGGAGGAAAGGGTGGTATCATTTGCGACCCACGTACGATGTCAATGAATGAAATTGAAAGACTAAGCCGTGGATATGTTCGCGCTATCAGTCAGATTGTTGGTCCTACGAAAGACATTCCTGCTCCTGATGTTTACACGAATTCACAAATTATGGCCTGGATGATGGATGAGTATAGTCGTTTACGGGAGAATGATTCACCCGGATTTATTACAGGAAAGCCACTCGTACTTGGCGGTTCACAAGGCCGTGAAAAAGCGACAGCGCAAGGAGTTACAATTTGTATTGAAGAAGCAGCCAAAAAGCGTGGAATTCAAATAAAAGGAGCCCGTGTCGTTGTTCAAGGGTTTGGAAATGCGGGCAGTTATTTAGCAAAATTTATGCATGATGCAGGAGCAAAGGTCGTAGCGATTTCGGATGCTCATGGGGGACTATACGATCCGAACGGCTTAGATATTGATTACTTACTCGACCGCCGTGATAGCTTCGGTACGGTAACAACCCTATTCGACAACACGATTTCAAACAAGGAGCTACTAGAGCTTGAATGTGATATTCTTGTTCCAGCTGCAGTGGCAAACCAAATTACTGCCGACAATGCACACCTTATAAAAGCGCCTATCGTTGTGGAGGCGGCAAATGGCCCTACTACATTTGATGCGACGAAAATTCTTTCTGATAGAGGAATCCTTCTTGTCCCAGATGTACTTGCTAGTGCAGGAGGCGTGACGGTATCCTACTTCGAATGGGTACAAAATAACCAAGGCTACTATTGGACAGAAGAGGAAGTAAATGAAAAGTTGAAAGCTAAACTTGTCGAAGCCTTTAACAATGTATATGAAACAGCGAGCAACAGAAGAGTAAACATGCGCTTAGCTGCATATATGGTTGGTGCTCGGAAAATGGCTGAAGCTTCTCGCTTTAGAGGGTGGGTATAATCATTATATAGGCAAACTTTCAAATAGAAAGTTTGTCTTTTTTTCGGTTTTTTTACCCTTTAAGTGTAATTGTATTAGAGAGTGCATACGTATTAATATTGACGAATGAAAAAAAACAACGTATATTTAATTTAAAGGTTTAAACATTTAAACGAAAATATTGTACAATAATTTTCTATCTATAGAAGTAGTTTCTTTTTATGAGACTAAAAAAGGAGTGGAAAGATGAATCCATTAATGGTAGAAGATGTAGCTACTCAGCCAATAGAAGGGTTATTTCAACTTCAACAATCCTATTTTGCCACAGGGAAAACGCGCCCATTGATTGAACGAGAAATGACATTAAAGAAACTTCAAACATTAATTGACGAGCATGAGAATGATATTTTATTAGCACTAAAAAAAGATTTGAATAAATCTGAAACAGAAGCTTATATGACTGAAATTGCTATTATTAAGGATGAAATTAAACACCTTTTAAAGAATTTTAAAAAATGGGCTAAGCCAAAGAAGGTGAAAACAGCATTAACACATTTTGGAACGAAAGGTGTCCAAGTACCAGAGCCTTACGGTACAACCCTTGTTATCGCGCCATGGAATTATCCATTTCAATTAGCCGTTTCACCAATGCTAGGAGCCATTGCAGCGGGTAATACCGTTATATTAAAACCGTCTGAATTAACGCCAAATTTATCAGCGGTACTAGTGAAAATAGTCAATCCTCATTTTGATTCTGGTTTTCTACATGTAGTAGAGGGTGGAGTAGAAGAGACCCAGCAGCTGTTAGAACAAAAGTTTGATTATATCTTCTTTACAGGCAGTGTTCCAGTAGGGAAAATAGTGATGGAAGCAGCATCAAAGCATTTAACCCCTGTAACGTTAGAACTAGGGGGGAAAAGCCCTTGTATTGTCCATCATGATGTAGACTTATCGCTTGCTGCAAAACGGGTGGCTTTTGGAAAGTTAACAAACGTAGGACAAACATGTATAGCACCAGACTATTTATATGTTCATAAAAGTATAAAAGACGATTTTATTTTAGAGCTTCAAAAAGCCATTCATCGTTTTTACGGAGTAAATCCAATTCAAAATGAAACATATGGGAAAATCGTAAATGAGCGACATTTCAATCGAGTGAAGTCGTATTTAAAGGATGGAAAAATACTATTTGGTGGGAATGTTGATCAAACCCTTCATAAAATTGAACCTACGCTGATTAGTCCAGATCGACTAGACTCTCCTGTCATGCAGGAGGAAATCTTTGGTCCTGTTTTACCGATACTAGAGTATGAATCAATTGATGAAGTAATTGATTTTGTAAATGGTCGACCAAAACCACTTGCTTTATACCTGTTTACAAAAGATGCGGAACTTCAAAAAAGAATAACCACTACTATTTCATATGGTGGGGGTTGTATTAATGATACATTGATGCATATAGCAACACCTTATTTACCATTTGGTGGGGTTGGAGAAAGTGGAATGGGGAATTATCACGGAAAAAATAGCTTTTCAACCTTTTCACATTATAAAAGTGTGTTAAAGCAAACGAATCTTTTCGATTTTTCTTTTAGATATCCAAACGCTAAGAACGGGTTGAAGATTATTAAAAAATTGATGGGGTAGTAACTAAGGCAAAGGGTGGCAGATAAATGCCACCCTTTGTTGTTTATAGTCTGCAGCTAACTGTTAATATTGCTTAAGTCAGATTAACTGCTAAACGTCGTTCTCATTATGGTCGAGTAGGTCTTGTTTCTGGTTCGTGTTCAAGTTCCTCGGATGGTTTAAATAAAAGTCCAAGGTTTACAAGACCGGCAATACCGACAAGTCCGAAAATAATACGGGAAAGCGCACTTGTTTGTCCACCGAATATAGAGGCCACTAAATCAAACTGAAAGAAACCAATCAGACCCCAGTTAATCGCCCCTATAATTGTTAGAACCAGTGCAATACGTTGAGTAGCACTCATTAGAATTCCTCCTTATAGATTGGTTCATGAATAGTGTGTGAAACTAAGTAGAAATTATACTGCACTCATAAGAGCAAATTTTTTGCAAAAGATATAAGAGTAGTCAATAATGTAAGCTAGGGAGGCGAAAAAATGGAAAACTTTACATTTTATAATCCAACGAAACTAATTTTTGGTGATAACCAATTAGAGCAATTAAAAACAGAAATTCCTTCATATGGGCAAAAGGTTTTGCTTGTGTATGGTGGCGGAAGCATTAAACGGAGTGGGCTTTATGATAGAGTTATCTCAAATTTAAATGAAATAAACGCGGAAATCTTTGAACTATCTGGTGTCGAGCCGAACCCTCGTTTAACAACGGTCCATAAAGGTGTAGAAATCTGTAAGTCCGAGGGGATTGAGTTTCTGTTAGCCGTAGGTGGGGGAAGTGTAATCGACTGCACGAAGGCGATAGCAGCAGGTGCAAAATATGATGGAGATGCTTGGGATCTTGTGACTAAAAAAGCACTTCCACAAGACGCACTGCCTTTAGGAACGGTTCTTACCCTTGCGGCTACCGGTTCAGAAATGAATGCTGGAAGTGTCATTACAAATTGGGAAACAAATGAAAAGTATGGTTGGGGAAGTCCATTAGTATTTCCGAAATTCTCTATTTTAGAGCCGAAAAATACGGTAACTGTACCGAAGGATCATACCATTTATGGTATGGTTGATATGATGGCTCATGTATTAGAGCAATATTTCCATAACAGTACGAACACTGTTCTACAAGATCGTTTATGCGAATCTGTTCTTCAAACTGTTATAGAGGTAGGTCCTTCACTGATGGATAACCTTGAAGATGTTTCATTACGTGAAACGATTTTGTATTCCGGAACCATTGCGTTAAACGGTATGCTTCAAATGGGCTATCGTGGTGATTGGGCGACACATAATATTGAACATGCTGTTTCCGCTGTGTATGACATCCCTCATGCAGGTGGACTAGCCATTTTATTCCCAAATTGGATGAAGCATAATCTAAAGGTAAATCCAGCTCGATTTGCACAGCTTGCCAAGCGAGTTTTTAATGTGAGTCCTGAAGGGAAAACGGATGAGGAAATTGGCTTAGAAGGAATTGAAGCGCTACGTACATTCTGGAGCTCTCTCGGAGCCCCAACACGACTTGTTGAGTATGATATTGACGATAGTCAGCTGGACGTAATGGCAGAGAAAACCGTTGTAAATGGTGATTTTGGAAACTTTAATCCATTAAATAAGGAAGATGTTTTAGCCATTTTGCGTGCATCATTATAAAAAAAGCGGACCTTTTTACAAAGGTCCTTTTTTTATGGAAAATTTTTCGAGTGGAAAGAAAAAGTTCTTCTATAGCGATCTATTCTGTTCCAATATGAAAATTTGTTAGAAAAAATTCATACTGAATCCGCTTACATAGGAAGGGCTTTCTTGATTATCTTGTTCGCTTTCGATAAAGTGAAAGAGAAAAAATGATATATGGAGGAATCTAACATGACACATGTTCGTTTTGATTATTCAAAAGCTCTCCCATTCTTTGGTGAACACGAAGTGACATATTTAAGAGATGCAGTAAAAGTTGCGCACCACTCCTTACATGAAAAAACAGGTGCTGGAAATGACTATTTAGGATGGATTGATCTACCTGAAAATTACGATAGGGAAGAATTCTCTAGAATCCTTACTTCTTCAGCCAAAATACAGAAGGATTCAGACATTCTTTTAGTAATTGGAATCGGCGGGTCGTATCTAGGTGCTCGCGCGGCAATTGAAATGCTTAATCATAGCTTTTATAATGAATTACCAGGCGAAAAGCGTAATACTCCTCAAGTGTTATTTGTAGGAAACAATATTAGCTCTACATACATGAAAGATTTAATGGACTTACTGGAAGGGAAAGACTTTTCCATTAATGTTATTTCAAAGTCAGGAACCACAACAGAGCCGGCAATTGCATTCAGGATATTCCGAAAGCTACTTGAAGAAAAATACGGAAAACAAGAAGCAAAAGGTCGTATTTATGCAACAACGGACAAAGCAAAAGGTGCATTAAAAACCCTTGCAACGGAAGAGGGCTTTGAAACCTTCGTTGTACCCGACGACGTAGGGGGACGCTATTCAGTCCTAACTGCTGTTGGGTTACTACCAATTGCAGTGAGTGGTGTTGATATCGAGGCAATGATGAAAGGGGCACAAGACGCTCGCGAGGAATTTAGTAAATCAGAGCTCGAGCAAAACCTAGCGTATCAGTATGCAGCTGTTCGTAACGTTTTATACAACAAAGGGAAAACAATTGAAATGCTGATTAATTATGAACCAGGCTTGCAATATTTCTCAGAATGGTGGAAGCAGTTATTTGGAGAAAGTGAAGGAAAAGATCAAAAAGGAATTTTCCCTTCTTCAGCTAATTTTTCTACTGACCTTCACTCATTAGGTCAATACGTTCAAGAAGGACGTCGTGATTTATTTGAAACGGTAATTAAAGTAGATAAACCAAGGCATGAATTAACGATTGAAGAAGCAGAGAGTGACCTTGATGGCTTAAATTATCTTGCGGGTGAAACCGTTGATTTTGTGAACAATAAAGCCTTTGAAGGAACACTCCTTGCCCACACAGATGGAGGGGTACCAAACTTAATTGTTGAAATCCCAGAAATGAATGCTTATACATTCGGTTATCTTGTATACTTTTTCGAAAAAGCATGTGCGATGAGTGGGTATTTACTGGGAGTGAATCCATTTGACCAGCCTGGAGTCGAAGCATATAAAGTGAATATGTTCGCTCTACTTGGTAAACCTGGATTTGAAGAAAAGAAAGCAGAATTAGAAAAACGCTTAAAATAAAAAGAAAAGTGCGGTTCTCATAAGAGAATCGCACTTTTTTATGTGTGAATACATCCAATGACCAATCTACCCAGTTTGCAATGCAGAAGTCATCGTGCATGATATTGATTGAAAGGGAGATGCTAAACGAAAAAGGGAAGGAGTTAGACAAATGATAGAAGTTCCTTCAAGGCTAGAAGGTCAGACATTTCAACTTTATAAATTGGAACAAGAGTTAGAGCCGCTAGGGTATACGATTGGAGGAAATTGGGATTATGATCACGGATATTTTGATTATAAATTAGGTAAAGAAGGGGGATATCAGTTTTTACGTATTCCTTTTAAAGCCATTGATGGACAACTTGATTCACGTAGTGTTTCGGTGAAATTTGGTAAACCATTTCTGCTAGCTCATACTTATCAAAGAGGGTTAGATGATTATGCTGACGCTGGAACATTTTCCGGTATAATCAATCAGTTTTCAGAACCACAAGATAAAGATGCGAGCTTCCCAGAAGAGTACATTGAGGCTGGGAAGCAATGTGTGAAAGAAGTAGAGAGTGTTCTCTTACATTAATCACAAAGGACAAATAGTTCATTTCCTTCTGAAATAATTTCGTGTAAGGGGGGATTTACAATTGTTTCTTCCCCCCTCTTAACACCGAGCAGGAGCGTATGTTGTTCAAGAAGATGGACACTAAGTTGTTGGAATGTCTTCCCAAACCATTCTTCTCTTGCAGGCACCAATTGAACTTTACTTCCCTTCACTTGGTCAAGCATGGCTAAAATAGCCGAACTCATTCCATGGGAAACAACACTATTCATCATGACATAACTTGTTTGTTTATTTGATTGAATCACTTCATTTGCACCAGCCCGTTTTGCGTTAATGACTTGTTCAGCCGTTAAGATTTCGGCAACACAATAAAGGTCTGGGTTTAACCCCTTTATGGCTAGTAACGTTAAAACGGACCCCATGTCAGCGTGAACTTCTGTCTGATTTTGATCTGCCGTAATGATGGCGATATCTGCTTCTTGTATACTTGCTTTCAATAACACATCATCTTCAAACGGTTTTCCTTTAATAAAATGAATGTGGTGATTTGAAAAGGGGTTTTGTTTTAATGTTTCATCTATTAGGACAATTTCACCATTCTTGCGTACGGTTGAAATTTGTTCAATTAACTCTTTTGCTCGTTCATTCCACCCAACGATGACGATATGTTTTTGCAATTTAAATGCTCCTTTTCCTGCTAGGTGGGCGTGTTGAGTCATCACGGCTGTAGTCGCTAGTGAAACAAAATACGTACTAAGAAATCCCGCACCTAATAATATTAAAAGTACAGCAAGTACACGCCCTGTGAAGGTAACGGGATATAAATCTCCGTACCCAACAGTGGAAGCTGTAATGATGGCCCACCAAACCCCTTCAATAATGGAGGGGAACGTCTCTGGCTCAACGAGGTGAATTGAAAAACCAAATAAGAAGATAACACCCAATGCCATTAATAAAACACGAATAACCATCGGCCAACGAGAAAATTGATGATAAAACTGAAGCATACGGTTTCCTTCCTCCATTCATTTTCCATTATGGACGAAGCTGAAGGATTCCATAACTAAATTGAAATAGGAAAAGAACCAATTCCAAAAGAATTGGTCCTTCTATATTATTTAATTGTTAATAAATCTTTTTCTTTCCATGTTGTAAGATCATACACACCGATTTGGCGGTTTGAAAGGGCATACAGATCATTTTGAATATAAAGTAACCGTTGAATTTCGTTTTCCCTATATCCCCCATAGTCTTTCTCAGATTTCCCATCTAATTGTTGCCCAATTAACGATAGGCTTGCTTTTTGTGTAATTCCCTTCTCAGGAGAAATTTCATAGACGAGTGCTCCTTTAAAGTCCAACCCTTCCTCAATGGACGTTACCTCTTTATTAAGATAGACTGAAATCGGAAATGCGAATAGGTCCTTCTCTTTGTGATGAAGAAGAGCTTTATGGTCATAAAGCAAATTTGAATATGTGCCGGTATCCCCAATAATTTCAGTGGCTATTTCTTTCGGATTTTCGAAATTTGTAATGTCAAATAAGGAGATCTTCATTCCACCTGTTTGAACTCTTGGTTCCACTGAAGGGTTTTTTTCGTCATAGATAAGGGTTGTATCATGTCCAAATCCAATGATATGTTTTTCATCATAGGGGTGTAAGTACGTACTGAAACCAGGAATTTTTAACTCTCCTAACACTTCAGGTGCAGTCGGTTCCGCAACATCTATTACAAAAAGTGGGTCCACTTGCTTAAACGTGACGACATACGCCTTTTTCCCCATAAAACGGACTGAGTAAATTCGTTCCCCTTTCGCTAAATCTTCCACAGCTCCAACATGCTTCATATTTTCATTTAATATATAGAGATTATTGGTAGATTGTTCATCATCGAACACCCCTGTGGAAGAATGCTTCGTTGTAGCAACTCGAAAATACCCATCATGCTCATCCATACTAAATTGATTTAAAATAGTTCCATTCACTTCAGCCAAACTGACAAAATCAATGTTTGTTTTATTGACAGAAAACTTATAAATTTCGGTGTTAGGTGATGGCCATTGTTTGTCTATTTCAGTCTTCTTTGCATACTTCGAAGCAGCAATATATAAATTTTCTTGAGACATATAAATCTGTTGACCACCTCCTAAATAAGCTTCAATAAATACCTCTGTCTTAGGGCTTGTGACATCAATCGCTGTTAGGATGGTGTAATTCGCTTCATATGATTCAGGTAAGAATTTAATCTCATCATAATTAATGGGTGTCATCTTCTTTCCTTGTACGGAATCATAGAATTGTGGCCTAAGGTCGTTATCTTTATCGTATTCTAATGTTCTATAATTAGGATAATGATTCGCGACTAAATAAACGTAAGAATCAACCTTTCTCGCCGTTACATAATTCCCTTCTAAGCCAATCTCGCGAATCAGCTCGGGGTTCGATTGGTCAGAAACATCATATATATAAGCATTCATCGAACCGTGAAACGGTGGATAGTCAACTGGAATGGAACGATCAATTGCTTTGTTATTTTTTAAATTCCAACTTTCTCCGATAATTATAAGTGTCTCATCATACAAAAATAACTCTCTAGGAGAAGTAGTATCGTCAAATGCTATTGTCGAGGCAATCGAAAGGTTTGATGGATCACTTGTGTCTGTTATGACTAACGATCTGTTCGTTAACTGATAAATATAATTTCCATCTGTTTTTACAGTGTCTGCTTCATCAACACCTTCCACTTGATTATTTGTTTCAGAATAGCCATTACTAGAATCTTCCGCTTTATCGGCATTAGAAAATTCCAAAGTTTCCTCTTCTATTGATGGAAAGAAAGAATTCTTTTCTTTTTGCTTTAATACAGTCAGAAAATATTGATTTAATTCTTCTTTTGAACTAAATGTCGGAAGCTCTGGAATGACTTTAAACGTAATCTCTGTCCCCTCACGTATCTTCTCTCCTGTTAGCGATTGTATATTATCGGTAACATGTAAAGTGTAAGCGGCGTCGGGGTCGTAACCATCTTTAGGAGGTGACACCTTGACATGCTTCTTATCCTCACTTAATGCTAGTGAAACAGGTATCACCTCACCACGCTCATTTTTTACATAAATGTTGTCATTTGTCACGGTCTCTTCATCCATTTTGGTTGAAAAATCTAACTCCCACACTTTATTGGATGAAACGATGGTTTCCTCTGTATTGTTTTCCAAAACCGCTTTTAAGGAAGGCTTCTGGGAAACAGAAAAGATCCAGTAGGACGCTATGGATAACAAAACAATCATACTACTATATAGTAACCATTTTTTCATTTCTTCTCCTCCTGTCATGTTGAAAAGGTTTTCCTTTAAAGAAATAGACGGAAGAATAATCTAAATGTTACAGCATATTAAAAAAATGGGCATAGTGATCAAATCGCTTTCATTTATAAAGAAGTTCTAAATGTTGAAGCAGGTATCCTTAACTAAAAATGATTTAATGTGGAAAGCGTTGCGGCCTTCTTTCAAAACAATTTCAACTGTTGATTTGGAGTAGTGTGACGAAAAATTAATGTATTTAATTGTAACTAAACTAAAAAATGGCTGATAAACACAATTACAACACGTCTCCAGAACATAAGATAATTGGAATAGGAGCTCCTTATTTACGGAAATGGGATGTAATGAGGAAGCGATTATGGAACCCTATATATTAACGAATGTTAATGTCTCTAGATAATTAGTAAATTTCCAAAAAGCTTTTTTATTTCTTGTTGGTTGTTATGCTACGGTGGACTAGTATGAGAGCTTTAGATTTACAGGGGAAGTCAACGAAATTTTATTTGAAGATAGAGAATAATACAGATGAAATTTACGAGAATGAAATTCAAGTTGATAGCCTTATAGAGCACGAAAAGAGTAACCCCTTTTCTGTATTGTAGAGACTAATAAGCTATTTGGGATATAGATAATTTATGGTTTACTCACTAGTGCTTTACATAGATTTTCTAGAGTGGTCGAAGGGGGGGGAATACGTGTAGCTATTATCGATTGTATCTCCATAGGTGCAATAATGCTGTAATCGTTTTGATCTTCTTTTATTGAGTCAACGCTAGTCTATGTGAAAGAAAGTAGGCTATTATTTATAAAATTCTAAAAGCATGATAGTGATTAGCCAAGCCTGCTTCATTTTTGCATCAAGTATGAATTCGTTATATGAATAATTCTTCTTTTAATCTATGATATCTTCACTAACAGGTCGTAACAGAAGCGATAAAATATGAAATAGATTTTCTGGTGATCGAGTTTCCGAGGGGGTTTGTTTGCTTGATTACTACTGTGTTATGCAACTTTTTATTGAAGTGTTGAGGGTCTATCAGTTATAATAAATCTAGCAAATAAGAGTTGATAAGCAGTCGTTCGCTTAGCGGGTGACTTTTCAATATTTTATTACGGGGCATTAGCTCAGCTGGGAGAGCGCTACACTGGCAGTGTAGAGGTCAGCGGTTCGATCCCGCTATGCTCCATACCTTAATTTAACAGCGTTTATACAATACTATGTCAAAACGAGTTTGCTGTTTAGTTTCAATCAAGTTTTGACGGAAACACTCCGTTTATTCTAAATCATAGAATGAATGGGGTGTTTTTTTGTCTTTAGATTTCTTTGATGAAAAAAAGAAAGTATTCAAGCGACAACCCAATAAAAGAAAAGCAGAAAAGACCATTAAAAAAGAATCAGTAAAAGTCATATTTGAAAATTTTCTTGATTTTAAACAAAAACAAAATTTACGGAGTGCTAACTTAGTTTTATCATTTCGGTATAATAAAAGAACGAATTTTTCATGGGAAAGTATCTGATGTATGGAATACCTTGTTTAGATATTAAATTCATAACCTATTTTATTGGATATTCTTTAACCCCCAACATAATAATAGTTTTCTAACGACGCGGTTTTTCGGCTATATGAGGTACCGCGTCGTTTTTTGCTTTTTAGAGACGTTCACAAAAAATCACATCTCATTTATTACTATGGGTTATTTGCTTACAAGGAATTCGAAAAGTATTTATTAGCTCCGTTAAACATCAGAATTGTTTATTGGGCTTTTTGTATTAGGGTGTTAATTTAACAAGGCTCCCTATTACTACCTTAATATTAATGCTATCTTGACTTGTTTATTGCCGAATAGAAGTGTAGACTATAGAAATTTTAGACCAAATGGAGTGCACAAAAAGGGCGCGTCGTGTTGACACGCCTAGTGTTCGTTTAGGTACACAGTCCAGGCGGGTCACTATTTCCGCATTTGTTGCCATCGAAGGTGTTAGCTATATCGGCAGGTGGTATTGCTTCGATGTCAAATTCGAAGTTATTTCTCGCTTTGTTGAAGCGGATGGTGTTGTCAGTTGCGCCTGAATTAACGAGGATACCTGCGTCTGTATCTTCAGTGCCGTTGTTCCGTACAAGATTGGAATCTATGACGTTCTCACTAATCGCATCTAATTCAATTCCACTTCTCTCATTATTACACACTTTATTATCAATTATATTAATTAATATACTGGTTATCTCTATTCCCGGCCCGTTGTTTTTAAGAACCTCATTACCTAAAATTGTAGATGGAGAACCAACAAAAATACCAGCACCATTATTATTTTCACTTGCACTACTGTTAATTAAATTACCTGTAAACATAAAATAACCATTAACTGCATTTTGAGTACTAATGCAGTTAATAAGGCAAGAAGCAGGAGTCCCCATTATATCCATTCCTAAACTATTATTGGAAGCAATGCAGTTAATAATTAGATTAGCACCCGAAAGCTCAAAAATTCCCCTTGAAGTATTAAACTTAACTTCAATTTTTTTAAGAACATTATTAGTTGATACTATGATAACGCCACTATCACTAAATCCTTGCACCGTAAATCCTTGTAATGTCGTTCGGTCTGCACTCACTACCACACCGTCACTGGTTCCCTGCGCTGGAGCACCCGCAATAATCGTCCGACCAATCCCACATCCAAATATTTTTAAATTTTCCACGTCTACCTCAAACCCATCGAACTTTCCAGCGAGAATCTGTATACTATCCCCCGGGCTTGAAGCATTAATCGCATCCTGAACCGTTGGAAACATAGTAGGTACAATCCGTAATACCATATTGTAAACCTCCCTTCATACTTGGCCTTACTAAAATATATGAAAGAAGCGCTAAGACTGCTTGTACAAAGAGGGTAAATGTGCGTTCTAACTACTAATCTCATTCGTCTTCTATACGCCATTAACGCTGCAATCATTGGGTCGGAATGTTTTGCGGTAACGACAGATTGATCGAAATAGTGAAGCGCCCCGAAAACTTGAGCAAAGCGGTCAAGTTATACGTCTTTAATTCCAATGGGAATGAGGCGTATTTTTTATGCCAAAAGGGAAAATTATTAAACAAAGCCGGTCAAATCGTTGCGTTTTTTTACGCAAAATATTAGAATGCAAAGAAAGCAGAAGGGAGAGCGAAAGGCCACTCGCGAACTATGACGCAGTGTTTCGATGACTAGGGGTATAAATTAATGCGAGAGAGTAGGACGATTATATAGACACAATGAATGTCGATGATTACCGCAACTTTATTGTATGGTTGCAGGAGGAATATCCGCTTCCACCCGGCTCATTGATAAACAGTAGCGGGCCTCCATCGATCCCACCACCTACAGAAAATAATAACAATTATGTATGGTTGCCGAAATGAATGTGAAATGGAAGCAAGAAAAAGTTGATGAATCACTTGGAAGGTATTAAGAACATAAATGAAAATGTCTCCTTTCTCATCGAAAGGAGCCATTTTCATTTATTTGCTTTTTTTAATAATACAAATGATTATAGCGATTAATGCAATGAAAAAGAAAATTAAGGCTGGTAAAACGCTTAAAAATATAAAATTTTCTATAAGTAATTCTTCATTTTCTGGACTTCTAGCAATTCCATCTATTACGCTTGAAGCACTAATGTTTAAGCCTATTACTATGGCAGCCATTAAAATAAAACCACCTAAACATAGACAGCAAATTGATTTATACTTATCCACTTCTGCCACCTCCTCATAGAACATATGCCTATTTGTTTTAAACTATGACAGGTCAATTGGCTATTTATGTATTCGTAATTGAAACGTATCGCTTTTTACTCTCATTGTTTTCCTGATTTTGTGTTTCTCAGGAAGTCCTAGAGGAAAATTAACTTGTCCTTTTCAGTTTAGTTGTGTTTAAGTGTGATACAAATTGGATATATCAAATGTTTTTTGAAAAACTGTCGAGTAATAAACCATTATTGTTTTTCTTATATTCCTATTTTAAAAGTAGGCTAGAAGAATGTTCGATAAGTAAATCCTAATAGGGAAAATTTCTTCTTTTGCCATGAGAATTTTCGTCATTCTCTTAGACTCATATAATGATCAGTTCCTTCATAAACTGTAAGAGCATTACCTTCAGGATTGAGGTGAGGAAATGGATGCAGTAACAAGAAAAGGTGTTTTGTTGATGGGCATTGTATTCGTCACGTTTCTATTATTAGGGTTTCTCACGATAATCGGTGTCTTCATCTTTAATGAAAAAACAATCGTTGTGCCAGATGAAGTAGAGAATATTGACGATGCAGTTAGCATGGCTGAAGTTGGTGACATTATACTAGTTAAGGAAAAAGGTGAACCTTATGTTGAAACTGTAACGATAGATACAAGAAATATTAAGCTAATCGGGGTGGGGAAAGAGAAGCCTTTGCTAGATGGAATGGATATGTTGAATAGTGGGATAATTATTTCTAGCACTGCTTCTGGCGTGCTTGTCAAGGGGTTTATTATTCAAGATTATATTTTAGGCGGGATAAGCATTTCCAACTCAGATGGTAATATGGTGAATGGTAATCATTGTAATAGTAATGCTACCGGAATTAATATTGCTGATTCAAATAGTAATAAGGTAAAAGGGAATAGTTGCAGTGATAATTCAATGAACGGGATTGAATTAGACAATTCTGATAGGAATTTGGTTGAAGGTAATGAAGTAATTGGAAATAACAATGGTATTTTGTTAGAGGATGATTCCAGTAATAATAACATTATTAGAAACCAGGCTAATGATAATGATTTTGATGGGATCACTATATCTTCAAATTCAAATGAGAATAATGTTTTCTTTAACCGTGCGTTCTTTAATGGTAACCTAGATATTTTTGATGACGACGATAATAATTTCAAAGGGAATAAGTGTGAAAATAGTTTACCAATCGGTCTTTGTAACTAGCCAACGAAAGTATCCTTGGGGATGCTTCTTTTCTTATAAACAGTCATTGCAAACCTTTTATTTCCTTTGCAATAAAGCCCCAATCTTTACGAAAAGAGCCTAACTAAAGGTGATTACTGTCGTGTCTTTAATATATTTAACTGTCCATATATTCTTAACTTTAGACAATGAGAACATAAATAAAAGCGCTCGGAATAAAATTCCGAGCGCGAAAATTATTCGTTTATCCAATCAATGAGTGGCAAGTAGAATAATTTTTTAGTAGATTTGTTGTATAATTAACCCTATTTTATTGAACTCCTACAGAATCATAAGCATCCATTACAGATTGTACTTCTGGAGACCCTTCCCCGTATAAGTCACTTGCAGATTGAATGGCTGCCTGACGCATATGGCTAAAGTCAGAAGAAGCCGTTAAATAAAGGGTAAGCGCACGGTAGAAGATTTGTTCTGCTTTCTCTTTCCCAATCCCTTGAACGGATACATCGTAATGTGTTCCGCCTTCTGTAATAAGGTATGCAACCTTATTATTAATACTACTATTGATGTGAACGCCACCGTTATCTAGTGGTCCTAAATAACGATCATCGTAATGGTCAGGGTAGTAGCCTGAATCGGTATATCCACCAATGTATACTGATGCTGGGTCGCTCATTGAACGAAGTCCGTCGCCTGGTGTATTAGGTGTCCAAATGTCTTCACCTAGTAACCAAAGGTCATCTCCCGTTTTGTCCTCGATAAAGGCTCCCAAAATATCAGCTATAGACTCATTAATCGCACCTGATTCATTTTGGTAAACAAGGTTTGCTGTATTAGTGATAACGCCATGAGTCATTTCGTGGCCGATAACATCTAATGAACCTGATAGGGAAATCATCCGATTTCCATCCCCATCTCCATATAGCATTTGTCTACCATTCCACGCTGCGTTATTCCATTTTGATCCAATATGGACAGATGAAACAAGCTTCATGCCGTTATCATCTAATGAATTACGATTAAATACGTCACTGTAATAATCGTATACCTTTCCTGCATTGACATGGGCGGATACTGCAGCTGGATCGTGGAAGAAGCTGGATGAGCTTGTTACTTCAGCTCCTGTATATCCGAAAAAGGCTGATAAAAACAGGAAGAAGTTCGTGTCCATACGTTCAGCATTAAATGTATGGATACCATCGGCTCTAGTTCCATCAAATAAATATCGCTCGCCTGTTACAGGATCCATTACTGAAGGGAAGGTGTGAAGTTTCCCGAAAATATCCATTCCTCTCGAGGAAACTGGCTCTGCAGGGTCTGGAACAATGCTAGGGTTAACCGGACCTTCATTCCCACTTGCCGCCGCTGTGTTAGTAAAACTATTATGATCTGCATCTTCGAGTGAAGGATGCAGGCTGTGTACCTTGTTGTAGCTGTTTAAAATATCGCCGTTACTTGCATCAACGAAATAATGGTAATAACCAGGTGCAGGTTGGGAAGTAGAGGCCTTGATGAGATAAGTAAGGACTAGCTTGTCATTCTGAGGGAGTAGCACTAGCTCGGAAGTAATTCCATCATAATCCTTTACTTCTCCAATTTCAGCTTCAATGCTAGATTTCGCGATGTTTAACGCTTCATCCTCTTGTAGTGCTGCTGTTGTCGAATTTACGATAGAATCTAAGTCACCTGTAACTTTTCCGAAGAACGCTGTTACGTTGTTATCCTTGTCGAGCGCAATAGTTTGTTCTGAACCATAGATAGGAATACCTTTGAACTGTTCGACAGTACGGAAATGATACGTGCTTGTCTCCTTATCAGATTTTTCACTGATAATTTTGAATTGCTCCTCCGCGTTGGCACTTTCTTCAGCTGCTTTGAAGGAAGACAAGCCTTGTGGTTGAAGAACTTTTGTTTGGAGAAATTCGTACATCGCTTCTTTCTTCGTTAATCCCTTTGGTGCATCCCATAACCCTATTATGTAGGAGGGAGTATTTAGCTCTTGGTGAAGCTTTACCTGTTCATTTGCTAATACATTCTTTCCAGGTAGTGCTGCTATGCCAGAAATAGCAAAAGTTGCAGCGATCGCAGCAGGAAGAGCTTTCTTTCGTAAATTTTTTCTTCTTTTCAACAAAATCACCTCTCATAAAAATTTTGGAAAACTCACCTTTAATTATTATGAAGATTGTTTTTACGGTCAATTGGGTTATTAAAAAGTCAATAATAACGGCATTGACAACAACTTTTAGCAAAATAATAGAAAAACCACCTTTATTTTTCGGAAAAATAACCCAATTTACAATTTTCTGATAAATACATACAATAAACGCATATCCACTTGTTAAAGGATGAGAAAAATGAGCCCGTATAAAAAAATCATACTCATTTCAGTAAGTTGTACTATGGTGTATTTTGTGGCTGGACAAGTTGGGGAAACGGGAGCATCGTTTTCCAACCAAGAGGAGACTATGGTTCAAATTACTGCTGCTTTTGTCTTTCCTTCTACAATAAAGTCGCTTGAAGAAAATATTCATGACAAAGTAGAGGAGATTATCCAAAGCTTTAATCATATGCCACAAGATAGTTCAGCAAAATCTTTGCTTAAGCTAAAAAGTGACAAAGAAATGCTTCTTAAGCAGTACGATCATTTAATCATCAAGTGGAGTGAGCTTCAGCATGACGTAAAAGAGGTGAAGCAATATGCTTCTCAAGCGAAGATAAGCAATAAGAGTGAAGAATTTTTATTCGTTACAGAGGCATTTAACGAAATAGAAAAGATTATAAGTGGAATTGAGTATGAGAAAAAACTCTTGGAAATAGAAGAGACGTTAACTGCTCTGGACGTATCGATATCCATTCTGGAGGAAAAAGAAGCGGTAGAAATGGAGAAAATGAATGGAGAAACTCAGGATATAGAAGGTGAGCATTCTAATATTCCTGTCCAAGAATCTCCAATACAAAATGATCAAATTGAGGTGGATAGTAGTGAAGAAAGCAATTAAGGTACTAGGTAAAATGGGGAGTGGGGCTCTTATTCTATTATTAGTTGTATTAGCAGTACTTGTTCTATCAAGTAGAGCTTCAGGAGGAGAGCCGACTATCTTCGGGCATCAAGTGAAGGTCGTCCTCTCAGGCTCTATGGAGCCAACGTTTTTAACAGGTTCAATCATCGTAAACGAAGTAGTGAATAAGGAAGCAACCTATAAAAAGGATGACATTATCACCTTTCAAGCAGAAGATAAGTTGATTACTCATCGAATTATTGATGTGAAAAAAGTTGGGGATCAAATGATGTATGAAACAAAAGGAGATCATAATAATGCACCCGACTCAGGTTATGTAGTATC
The DNA here is from genome assembly GCF_037120725.1 of Bacillus spongiae. Lineage (NCBI taxonomy): Bacteria > Bacillati > Bacillota > Bacilli > Caryophanales > Bacillaceae > Bacillus > Bacillus spongiae. Next base: position 45,213 of record NZ_JBBAXC010000009.1, on the reverse strand, counting down.
GGCAAATATTGTAGGGAAATACACAGGGATGACGATACCTAATGCTGGTTACATCATTCAATTCGCAACATCTAAAGCAGGATCGGCTCTCTTATTATTTATTCCTGGCTTGTTACTTGTCCTTTCAGCAGTTCGAACTATGGTGACGGCTCTTAGAGATTTAGAAGCGAAAAATGCCTAATCTTATTGGTTAGTCCTCTTGTCTCTGCTATTTATATTGACGAGAGTTTAATAGATTAACAGCTACATACAATTAAGGAGGAATGAATTGATGAGTTTTACAAAAACAGTAAGTAAAGGAATTATGACAGCTGCCTTAGGATTTTCTTTAATGGGAGGAGGAACTTATGCCTATTTTAGCGATAGTGTAGAGACGAATAACACATTCGCTGCAGGAACATTAGATTTATCTGTTGATCCTGAAACAATCGTCAGTCTTGATAACCTGAAGCCAGGTGATGAAATTTCACGTGAATTTTCAATAGAAAACAATGGTACATTAGATATTAATCAAGTATTACTAGAAACTAGTTATTCAGTAGACGATGCAAAAGGTGATAATTTAGGAGATTTCGCGGATCACATTAAAGTAACGATTCTTTACAATCAAGCGAATGCAACAGTTCCTGTTCTAGAGACGACCTTGAAAGATCTAGCTACTCAAATGCCAGATATTACAGCCATCGATACAGATGGAGGTGGCCAAGTGCCTGACGGTTTGGCACCAGGAGATAAGGAAAAAATTCTCGTATTATTTGAATTTGTTGATAATGGGGAAGATCAAAACGAATTCCAAGGAGACGCTTTACAGGTGAATTGGAAATTTAATGCAGATCAAACAGAAGGAATTGTATACGAAGGAGAGGAATAAAACCATTAGTCAAGCCCTCGTCATATGTTTAACATGTGACGAGGGCTTGATTTTTTTATTAGATCATATTAGATATCTCTATAGCTTTTATGTGCTGGTTTGTTTCAACATAATAATCATACAATTGTTTTCCAAACCTCTTCATAAAAAGGATATGTTTCCGTGAGGAGAATTGTGGAAAGGCTTGCTTTTCAATAAAACCATAGTATTTATCCGTGGTACCCTCTGCTTTTAATTTCAACAGTTTAAATAATGTTGAATAATGAAGTTGGTTATATTGAGTTGCTAAGGTAAGACCTTCGTTAATTTGCTTTAATAATAATGACTTTTTTGAGAGGTTTCCTTCTAAACTAGTATCTATATAATTGTAAAGCCGAAGAAGATACATCGGATTGGCTTTATCAACTAGGAGTAGTGCTTCTTTATAACAACTTTTCGCTAATTTATATTCTTTTCTGTAGAAATATTCATACCCTAGATTATTTAAGAGTAGGCCTTTTTTATTTTTTAAACGAAGGGAATCAGTCGCCTGAATTAAGCTTTGATAACGTTCTATTAGCTCATTAAAGTTACAAAACGGATCACTACTAAGTTGAAGAAGCATTAACGATTCTGCATCGATGGCCCGTGAATAGTTATTGGATTCTTTAAAGAAATCTAATGCCTTCTCTCCATAAGAATAGGCCATTACTTTTGAATCTATTAGATGGTAGGCAATGGATAAGTGATAGTAGTATTCTTTGTTTCTATATATATTTAGGTCAATTTCCTTTAAAAACTCGATGGGCTTTTCATGACTATAATAGATTTTATTTTCTATGTAATAAATTCCTTGAACATGTAAGTAGAGGTTTTTTTCATAAGGAGAGAGATCTTGGTCTAGTTCCTGTATTTTATGAAGGATGTTAAAGGCTATATTATGCTCTTTCAGTAAAATATGATATCTAGCGGTTAGAAGATGATAGTGTACGGCGTATTTGGAGGATTGAATAAAAGTAATCTGCTCTAATTCGTTCTTGATTTTTTTTACTAAAGGAATTTGTTCCATTATAATGGCGGTATGCCATTGGTCAAGGTGATGGTCTAAATCTCTTAACGTGTCAATTTCTTTTTGAACATCAATATTTAAGCGTCTTGAAAATAGGTTAATGATGTCGGGAGAGTAGGCTGTTTTTCCACGTTCAATTTTACTTACATGTGTAGTCGTGCAAATACCTTCACCTAATTGGGCTTGTGTCATTTTTGCTCTTTCTCGGTAAAATCTAATGATTTCTCCTTCTAACATCTAACACACTCCTTTTATGGTCTATCCCTTATTTCAATTTTTTACTATACCTCTATATTGGCTTTTTTTCTTCATATCCCTTTATATGAGTGTAAAAATGGGTGAAAATACCTTTTAACGTTGTGGTTCTTTAGAAGTGATAGTGATATATGTACTAATAAGTAATGGGAAATAGATTTGTTCAAACTGAAGAGTATTAGACTATATTTATAATCATGGCACGTAAGCTAAATTTACCTTATTCCTTTCATAGTTGAAAGCTTACTATCAACTATTTAGTATTTTAAATAATATGAGGATGTAAAACATTGTTTTCGTTTGAAAGTTATAAAAACTTTTTATAGAGAAATAGCTAAAAGGCAATATTGTTTCCGTGAACGTAAAGGGAGACGTTTAAAAGCTATAATCAAATAGGAAGTAACGATGATGAAAATAAAATATGAAATCCAGACAAAGAATGAGGGTAGAAGAAGTCAAGGACCATGTTTTTGCTTGAAAAGAAATAGCCATTTTCTTTACTGTTTCAGTATTAAAATGTATAATTTATAGTTAAAGATATAGTATAAATCTGAAGCCATTGGCTGCAACCAATGGCTTCTGTACAACCAATAATCGGGCAGTTTCGCTTGTCCAAATGAGTAGATCACTTATAGTATCGAGTCTATATGAGTGGTCTATTTTTTTATGACCAAAGCAAGTATGGCGACGACTAAGGTGATAATCGCCAAAATCAGGGATCCAAAACCGATTAAAACTTCAAGTGTTTCACTAGTTGTCAGCATCTACTACCACCCCCTTTATATCAGGGAATGAAATCTATATAAGCCTCGTTTATAGGTTGTACGATTAAATTATACCACTTTAAACAGAAAATAGGAACATACGTTCTTTATTTAGAGCTATTCGTCAATATTAAGCAATTAACAAAGGATCATTTCTATGGAAAAAAATGAAAATTGTTGAAGCCTTTTCACTTAAAGGCTTCATAACGAAAGTTCTAATCTTACTAGCCGAAAATAAACTATTTAGGTGAGATTCATATTTAGAGCTTCAGCCAACTTATTACGTCTGAAAAGGTGGTGTGATATGTGCCCTATAAAATTCAAATAAAAAGTTGTTTAAAAGAAGAGTTGTCCGTGTTAGATATTGGAGAATTCTGCTTTTGTATAGACACGAATGAGTTATTTATTGGTACAGATAAAGGGAACGAGTTATTGGCCAACAAGCGTGATATACCTTCCACTTTGATAATTGAGGAATCGGCTTCTAATGGATTTATTGTAGTGAACGGGGCAGAGCTCAAGGTTTTTGATGAAAAGGGATGGTTTGAACAGCTGGGAAGTAAAGCGGATAGAACGGAATTGGAGAATAAAGCTGAAGTGGTTCATACTCATAATTTGTCCGAAGTAAAGGATGTTGATATAAAGGCTAGGGAAGATGGATTTGCACTACTTTATGATAATAGTGAGGGGAAGTTTGTATCGAAGGCTTTACCAACGGAAAGTGGTGCCACTAGTTTAGGTGAACTTTTGGATGTCGATTTGACTACACCTTTACCAATAGATGATGACGTGCTGACTTTTAAGAATGGGATATGGAAAGCCAGTGCATTAACTGGTTCAGTAATAACTGAAAATTTCGTGAATGGAGAGTTAGTCGAATTACCCACAACTAGTCCCCCAGAAGAAGTGAATAATTTCGTCGTCACAACGATTACAAGAACGTCTTTAACCTTAAAGTGGTCACCAAGTTTATCGAGTAATGTCATGACTTATAATATTTATCATGACAATGTTTTAATTGATACATTAGAGTATATTCAACTTGAAAAAGTAGTAGACGACTTGTCCGTTTATACGGAGTATACATTTAGAATTACAACGGTTGATGACTATGGGAATGAGTCACCAGGCATTATCGTAAATGCTAGAACAGAAGGCTATAGTTTAAAGCTAGATGGATTACCAAACTCCTATTTAAAAACACCTATATTGGCCCATGACGAAGTGATTTTTGAGTTTAAAGTGCAGAAGAAGCCTAATGTTACAAATTATTATTTAGATTCAAGGCTGACGATGCCGAATAGTCACGTTCGGACAAATTCATCCGGAAATGACTCCGTTGGGGCATTTTATAACCGTGTGTATGTAGATGATGTAGAAGTGAATACGAGTTCTACTCCATGGATTCCAGAAGCAGTGTTTACAGAGGTAAGGCTAGTAGATGAATCTGGAAATAACTATATGGCTTCTACGACAATATTTGCCAATGCTCTTGGCCCAAGTGACATTTCGAAAGGAGAAATAAAGCGGATTAGGCTACTAAAAGAAGGAATCATTGTAGCAGACTATGATTTTGGAACAGGCACTTACGCTGACCAAAGTGGAAACGATAACACATTGCTGCATATTGCAGGTGTTTTTATTTAAGGAGGTGTGTGCATGGAAGGCGAAATTAGAAAATTGAAAGAACTAGATGATATTATCTATCCTATAACTCGAGCTTCAGCGGTTTATTTAAGTAAGGATACGACAGTTGAGCAGAAAACGAGAGAATTAGAACATTTAATTAAAAATAACTCTGGATTGAATTATTTATCTGATGTAAATGCAAGTTCTCCGGTAGAAGGGGACGTCTTAACTTATATAAGGGGAGAATGGAAGTCAAAGCCTTTAGGTGGAAATATGAATATTGAATTGGAAACCTGGGGCATTAGCCAAGGCTTTCCGACTAAACCATATTCAGAAGATGATTATCTTCAAGCATTTAACAATGTTGAGGCGATTAACGAGGCACTTAAATATGCAAAAGAAGCAGGATACTCTTCGGCTACGCTCCCAACAGGAGATTATTCCGTATGTTATCCTGAGCCGATAGAGTTACAAAGTCATTTAACACTAAATCTTGGCGGGGCTAGGTTGAAAGTAATGTATGACTCTGAAAATCGTTCCCCCTTCGATAGTTCATCGGACCCAGTCTATTTATTTGGTGGTAGCCTATTTGTTTTTTCTGGAGTAAAGAACGCTCATCTTACGAACGGAGAAGTGATAGGGGATATGTATGAGCGGAGCTTTGTTTCCTCTGGCGAAGTCGCAGTGGAACATACGAACGGTGTACAAATCAAAAACGGTTCGTCATTTTGCAGCGTATCCAGTTGTGAAGTTCATGGATTTGCTGGAGATTGTTTAACGTTTGTTTCAGGAGGAAGGGACAGGGGAGGCATGACAGTAGGGGCTACATCAGGGAGTATTAATGAACAGACTGGTGCACTCGAGCCTGCTCAAGATGCCAATTCAAATACTGTATACTCACCTGAGTTTATCATCGATCGTGAAAAACATTATAAGACCTTCTCTTTAGGAGGTCAGGGGTATAGTAGGAATACCACGTTAAACGATAAGTACGTTGATGTGTTTTTTTATGGAGAGGGAGATGTCTTTATAGGAGTATTAAAGGGAATGAAAGTTCAAACGCCGATTTCTATTCCAATAGAGGCAGAAAAGTTTAGAATGATGTTTTACGAGGAAACCGATGAAAATAAAGACTTTCAAATTTTTATTAACTGGGGATCAGATTGTCATCACAATGTCGTAGAATACAATGAATTTTACAACGGTCATCGTGGAGGGCTTCAACTAGGTGGTAGTTATAATATCATTCAACATAATATCATTCGAGATAGTGGAAAATTTACGAATACATTTTTAGACGGAATACCAGCATTTAATGATACAACGAGATATTTAATTAACCAAGAAGATTCATTCGGGGAGAATAGTATTATTCGGTATAATCACCTTTCTGGAGGCTTCCATGCCTTATTATTACGTTCTTGGTCCATTATGGTTGAAGGAAATGTCATTAATAATATTACAGCAAGTGCCCTTGTTCTCTACAGCATAGAATATGCCAGTATAAAGGGGAATTATATACAAAGTGGTGGTATTCATTTGAATGGATCTGGACTTCCAGGAAAAGTAATTATTGAGGGGAATTTCTTGCGAGAGGTTAATTTTTCGAATGTTGATTATTCTGTTATATGTGTCAATAACCATATTAGAGGCTCCATTGATACAGGAGATGCAGTTTTTGAGAATAATTGGATTTTCTTTAAGGATACAGCTCTTTCAATAAGCGGTAACAAGATTAATAAAAATTGTTTCTTAGCAGAAAAAGGTTTTGAAGCGATTAAGCCAGCGGCAAATATTTTTAAACTTTATGATGGTGAGGCGATTTTCTCAAATAATGATTTTTATAACGTAAAATTATTTTTAAATTTATCTGTAGGAAAAGTAAAGTTTAAGGACTGTTTATTTGTAAAATCAGAATTGTATACTTCTGTGTCCAGTATAGATTTCATGTTAGAGGTAGAAGATGGGAAGTCAATGGATTCTTATTTTAATATTAGGTCCTCGCCTATGAAGGATTCGTTCAAGTGTTTAATAAAAGGAATGCAGTTTTCAATTTCAGAGTCTTATGAACACGACGCCCTCATAAACATCCTTGTAACAACGTATAACAACGTTCAAAATGTATTTACCTTAACAATAAAAGATTGTCATTTTATCATTGAACAATCTGAACTAGCTCAAATAATTGAGTATAACTACCTTTATATTGATCAGTCTTCTGTTCACCTTCTAAATAATTCGTTTCAATATGTAGGAGATCAAGTTTTATATAGTAACTATTTTGATCATATTAATAGAGTGGCTTCTGCTGTTATTGCCGATAATAAGCTGGATAATATTGTTTTTCGTGATGATTTTTCGAATGTACAAAAATTTAGTTTTTTTGATCCAGATAAGAAAGGGTTGACTGAGCCGAACGAGGGTTATTTCAACAAAGGAGATATTTATTATAATGCCAATCCGGCTCCAGGAGGCTATATTGGGTGGGTTGCTTTGAATCAAGGCTATGCTAATCAGGTATCATGGATAGCTGAGATGAACTATGAGGTTGGGGATATAGTAAATTCGAATAATACTGTTTATTTATGTACGGTGGAAGGAACATCAGGCACTACCGGGCCAAATCATGATGCTGATCAAGGAACAGCAATAGACGGAACGGTAACTTGGAGCTATTTAGGTAACCTAGCGGTATTTAAATCATATGGACCGATTTCTTTATAGAGGGAAACGTTCATCCCAACAATTTGTTAGGAAGAGTGATGGGCATTAAAGCAAAGCAAAGGGAATGAGATAGAAATATGTTGAATATTGACGAATATTGTCTAGAAAATAAAGGTATTGTCAGTAGGCTTGCTATTTAGGTTTATTTCTGTTATTCTTAGAAAGAATTATTTTTGTTCGGTATATATGGGAAGAAAATGATACTTTTCGCCTGGATATCATTTAGAGCAAGAATAGTAATACATTGTGTGTAGAACACACTAGGAGGCAACAAACATGGAAAACGGTAAAGTAAAATGGTTTAATGCAGAAAAAGGATTCGGCTTCATCGAAGTTGAAGGTGGAGAAGACGTATTCGTACATTTCTCAGCTATCCAAGGCGAAGGTTTCAAGACTCTTGAAGAAGGTCAAGAAGTATCTTTCGACGTTGAGCAAGGAGCTCGTGGACCACAAGCTGCTAACGTAACTAAGAAGTAATAAACCATATTAGAAAAACAGACTCTTCTAGAGTCTGTTTTTTTAATTGGCGACCATTAAGAAAAACCGTGCAGCAAATGCTGCACGGTTTTTCATGTAGAATTGCTTTCTACTTTGATAAAGAAGTTGAAAATGTTTGTCATGTTAGCTAGTGATGACAAGAATGGGCTTTGAGTTTTGTTATGTCTTCTGGAAGTAGCCATCTGAAGAAAAATATACGGGTATTTTCGTTTTACTAATATAAGGACTGGGTTCAATGGATGGTGGTTGGCTCTCTCTTGAAACTCTTGAGGCATTTCCCTGCCATCTTTATGATATATCCTCCTCACTTAATGTCCACTTGGAGAGAGAAAAATGATCTTAAGCTTAGCTGTTAGCCTATGAATCACATTAGTTGATAATACGTCTATTTTTTAATCATCTACTAAATTAATCAAAGAATGAGTAACTACCTTTATTATACAAATTTATTTTTGTTGTATTCATACTCTCATAAAATTTGATTCCCATATATGTGAACTCTTTTTTTGAATTTACCTTTCAGTTACTTCTTTAGCACATAGTGTTCTTTAATCACGTTTTTAAAAAAATTCATTTAATGTTCATCATTGTATTTAATCATGATTTTCATTCCTGATAGGGGATAGAATTTATTGTCGAAATAGATCAAGGTTTGATGTTTTCGTGTTTTATGTGGAATAACACAAAGGATGACTATTTAATGGGAAAGAGGGGGAGTTGGACTGACAAGCATCTAGTCTTCAATTCACTATGAGATGATGATAAAAGAAAAAACAAGACTCTTATGATCTGTTTATGTTAAATGATAAATCTTAAAAATCGTATCTAACAAAAAATGTTAGACAATGTTATAGTATAACTGTAATTGAAACCTTCATGATGCTAGTTCTTATAAGGTAAAGAAGGGAAAAAATGAAGGAGGAATTTTTTTGAAACGTACAGCTGAAATTATTTTAAGTGTTATTGGTGTTATAATTAGTGCGTTGCTATCATTATTTGTTGGAGGCTTTACTGCTTTGTTCAGTAATGATAAGGTGCGCAGAGAAATGGAAGCAGAATTAGCAGCAAACCCTGATTTTGCAGCATCCGACATAGTTGTAGTTATGGATTTTATTGATTTAGCAACTAATGTAGGTTGGTTTGCTGTCGCAGGAGGGGTCATTGGAATAGTATTAGGTGCAGTAGCGATTTTCAGCTTGAAGGGAAATAAAAATCCAAAGCTAGCCGGAATTCTCTTGATTATTGCGGCAGTATTAGTTGGAGTGATGGCGTTCTTCTTCTTTGGTTGGATACCAGCTCTATTTTTCTTAATTGCAGGAATTGTGAGTTTAGTCCGTAAGTCTAGAAAGACTGAAGAAGTCATATAAAAAAGAAAATCACATACCATAACGGTATGTGGTTTTTTATTTTTGGGTTGTCTAATTCTAAAAAATACAATTTTTCGACAAAAATATGTCAAAAAATGTTTTTTAAAAAATTGTGAAATTTAAAATATGTGTTGCATACTAAACTAAGAATAGAGTAATATAGAACAAAATAATTCATTATAAAGAACAGCAATACCTTTTAATGGGAAATGCTCCATCTCTATACCTATAGCAAATATGAAGGTTTAATATGATTGAGACGAGAAAAATGATAGAGGGAAATCATTTGGCATTCTCTCTATAGAATGAGAATAGATTAAGTGATATATCCTTTTATATGATTTCTAAAAAGACATAAAGATTTATGATCAGCTCATTTTTCAAACTCACAATCGAGATACAGGGAGGGGAAGAGATATAGAATGGGGAAAAATGGAGAGAGAGAAATAGATATAAAAGAAATACTGGATATGTTAAAAAGGCGTCTTTGGATTATAGTGGTCATTACAATGGTTTTCACTTCGATAGGTTATTTTTATAGTACATTAAATAATACCACTCTTTACAAAGCTTCGACCCGTATCATTGTTAAGACTGATCCGGAAAACATGAAGACCATAATGGTTATGATTAAATCGCGTGAAGTATTGGAAAAAGTAAGTGAGGATTTGCAATTAAATCGTTCTGCTGGGACATTATCTAATCAATTAAATGTAAATGTCATAGATGGTTCACAAGTTGTTGAAATCGCTGCAATAGATGCCAATCCAGAGTTAGCCATTAATATCGTCAACACAACTGCACAAATTACAAAAGAAAAAATTAGTAGTATCTTAAATTTTGAAAACATTCAACTATTGGCACAGGCTGAATTTACCCTTCCAATTAGTTCAAATCCAAATCGAATGATTATCTTAGGATTTATTTTCGGTTTAATTGTAAGTATTGGTTTGGTCTTATTATTAAATTCGCTCGACAGTTCAATAAAAACAGAGATGGAAGTAGAGGAATGGCTAGGGTATCCCGTTTTAGGAACAGTATCAAAAATTCCAAGGAGCAAATTATCTAGAAGAAAAAGAAAAGGATTTAATATGAACTATAGGGGGGAGACCATTGGCTCTAAAGAATCGTAAGAAAATAGAAATTAATACAGGTAATTTAATTACAGATCATCACCCAGAATCGCTCATATCTGAACAATTTAAAGCAATACGAACAAATATCCAATTTTCCCCTAAGGGGGAAGGATGTAAAACGCTGTTAATTACATCGCCAGATAATTCAGAAGAAAAATTGACAACAACTGCTGTCAATCTAGCAATATCCATTGTTCAGGATAAAAAAAAAGTATTATTAATTGATGCTAATATAAAGCAACCATCACTTCACTCATTATTTTATCTATCGAATGAATTAGGGCTTACTGATGTTTTGTTAGGAAAATGTGATTTAGAACAAGCAATCCATCAAACGGAAATAGCGCGTCTTGAAGTAATGACAAGTGGACAGATTCCCTTTATTTCAACAGAGCTATTTGGGTTAAAGTCTTGGAAAACAATTATGGAAACAAAGCTTACACCTTACGATAAAATTATTATTAATGCTCCTTCTATTTTAAATAATACGGACACAAAACTATTAGCTAATCAATGCGATGGCGTGATCCTTATTCTTTCTCCCGGTAAAACAAAGCTCGAGAAAGCAATAGATGCGAAAAAAATCCTAAGCTTTGCTCATGCAAATGTTGTAGGGACAATTTTAAATCATCAATAAAAAATTTTAAATACTACGTTCACTTTAAAGAACTTTTATTTCTGTTGAATGAACCATTAGTGCTAGGTGATGTCTCCTTGCCTATACAAAAGGGGGTACTCGATCATGCTGTGGGTTTAAATAACCTTAGACGCTAGTCGTCGATAGTGTGGAGTGAGGAGGGGTTAGATGCCCTTTTATTCATGTTTTTATGTGTCAGATTTTCTTCACATGAAATCCTGGTACATAAGAACGTTGAATATGCTTAAGGAGATGATGAGTTAAAGGTTGATTTTAAACAGTATTCAATTAAATGATGGTCCTTTTTTAAAAAATTAAATTCATTATTAGAAAAAAGAATGGTATAAAGAGAGGCGGCGTATCATGACCTTCCGGCAAAGAGTATCCCTATTTATAGTAATTGATTCGAGCATTGTCTTAACGGCTATATTTCTTAGTAAAATGTTAGTGAGTTCTACATACCAAGTACTTACGCTTCCCATTTTCATTACGTCCCTTACGTTAATTGCCAGTCACCATCTATATTCACTATTATTTAAACTTTATAGAAAGGCTTGGCAATATGCTAGTATCGGGGAATTGTTAGTCATCTTAAAAATTGTTACTTATTCTATCTTATCGGTAGTTGTCATCCAACAAATCTTATTTCAAACCATTCATGTAAGACTTTATGCTGTAACATGGATGCTTCATTTATTGTTAATAGGGGGATCAAGATTTGTTTGGAGAATGTATAGGGACACGTTTATGTCAAATGACGACAATCGAAAAAAAACCTTAATAATTGGTGCTGGTTCAGCAGGAACTATGGTGGCAAGGCAGCTTTTAAATAATGAAGGAGACTTACATCCAGTTGCTTTCATTGATGACAGTGTTAAAAAACAAAAATTAGATATACTAGGGATACCTGTTGTTGGTGGGGTCGAATCAATAGAAAATGTTGTCACAAATTTAAATATTGAGCACATTATTATTGCCATTCCATCCTTAAGTAAGAAAGAATTAACAGTAATTTTTCAAGAATGTGCGAAAACGACCGTTAAAACGCAAACACTTCCGATGCTAGAACATCTTGTGACAGGGAAAGTTTCTGTTAATCAGTTCCGAGATGTACAAGTAGAGGATTTGTTAGGGAGGGATCCTGTCGAAATCGATATTACGAGAATTTCAGAATATATAACGGATAAAACGGTTCTTGTTTCTGGTGCAGGCGGGTCAATTGGTTCAGAAATCTCTCGACAAATTGCTAAATTTCACCCTAAGAAATTAATTTTACTTGGGCACGGAGAAAATAGCATATACTCTATTGAAATGGAATTAAAGGAAGCATTCGGTGATCAAGAGATTGAACTGATTCCAGTCATTGCAGACCTTCAGGATGAAAAGCGTATGCTTATAGTCATGAACGAATTTACACCGGATGTTGTATATCATGCAGCTGCTCATAAACATGTCCCGTTAATGGAACGAAACCCAGAAGAAGCGGTAAAGAATAATCTTATAGGTACAACAAATATTGCAAAAGCTTCAAGTTGGAGTGGGGTTAAAACATTCGTCATGATTTCGTCAGACAAAGCAGTGAACCCTACAAGTGTTATGGGGGCAACAAAAAGATTATCAGAAATGGTCATTCAAAGTATGGATCAGAGCAGCCAAACAAAGTTCGTTGCGGTACGGTTTGGAAATGTACTTGGAAGCAGAGGGAGTGTAATTCCTTTGTTCAAAAAGCAAATTGAGAAAGGTGGCCCTGTTACTGTTACTCATCCTGATATGGTTCGTTTCTTTATGACCATTCCAGAAGCGTCAAGACTTGTTATTCAAGCTGGAGCTCTTGCTAAAGGAGGAGAAATCTTTGTTTTAGACATGGGTGATCCGGTAAAGATTGTTGACCTAGCTAAAAATGTAATTAAGTTATCGGGTAATTCAATAGAAGAAATAGGGATAGAGTACACTGGTGTAAGACCAGGAGAAAAATTATATGAAGAACTTCTAGTAGATGAAGAAAAGCATGAGGAACAAATTTATCAAAATATCTATATAGGTAAAACAGCCAATCTCTATTTAGATGAAATTAATGAAATTATCAATACATTTTTAGAATTAGAGCGAGATACATTACGCAAGAAACTAGTGGAATTAGCAAATGCGAAGGACGTAAGAGTCGTTAAACCATCCATGTCTATTTCAAGTTAATGAGGTTTTCTTACAAAGTACTACTCAGTTATTCATTTCGTTTTAAATGTAGAATAATAATAAAAGGTGATAATGATGAGAAATTCGGTTTTATTCTGTGCGACGGTTGATTTCCATTTTAAAGCATTTCATTTACCTTATATGAAGTGGTTTAAAGAGCAAGGGTGGGAAGTTCATCTAGCAGCATCTGGTGACATGGAGCTCCCCTATGTTGATAAGAAGTACAACCTCTCGATTCAGCGATCGCCTTTTCGGGTGAAAAACATTCAAGCGTATTATGAGTTAAAAAAAATTATGAATGAACAGAACTATAAAATCATACATTGTCATACCCCAGTCGGAGGGGTGCTTGCACGTTTAGCAGCAAGAACAGCTCGAAAAAATGGCACGAAAGTTCTTTACACCGCTCATGGTTTTCACTTTTGTAAGGGAGCACCGATTATTAACTGGTTGGCTTACTATCCATTAGAGAAGATGTTAGCTTACTATACCGATTGTTTAATTACGATTAATGAGGAAGATTTTGCATTAGCTCAGCAAAAATTAAAGGCAAAGAAAATTGAGCATGTTCACGGGGTAGGAGTTAATCAGCACAAATTCAAGCCAGTATCAGAAGTGGAAAAAAATAAAATGAAAAAGTCATTTGGTTATAAACCAGATGACTTTTTGTTATTTTATGCAGCGGAATTTAATCGTAACAAAAACCAACAAGTGCTTATCCATGCATTAGCGCTTCTCAAGGAAGAGATTCCTAATATTAAATTACTACTAGCCGGTAAAGGAACATTACAAAAACAATGTGAGGAATTAGCTGAGTCATTAGGCGTGGGTCACTTAGTAGAATTTCTAGGTTATCAAGAAAATCTTCCATCGATTATGCCAATGTGTGATGTTGCAGTAGCATCGAGTCTTAGAGAAGGGTTACCTGTTAATGTTCTTGAAGCAATGGCAAGTGGATTGCCGGTGGTAGCGAGTGATAATCGTGGGCACCGAGAATTAGTGTTAAATAACCGAAATGGATGGGTACTCGATCCGGCCAATATAACAGAATGGTCAAATAAAATTAAGCTGCTCTATTTAAAAAAGGAAATAAGAGAACAATTTGGAATGAACGGCAGAAAAATGATAACAAGTAAATATAGTATAGACAAAATTCTTCATCAAAAAAGTACGATTTACAAGCATTATATGGATGGAACGGAGGTGAAGCAATGGGGAGTCCATTAAGAATTCTTCATGTAGTAGTAAATATGAATCGCGGTGGTGCGGAAACGTTAATAATGAACCTGTATCGGAATATAGATAGAACAAAGGTTCAATTTGATTTCTTAACTTGTAAAGAGGGAGTGTTTGATCAAGAAATCATTAAAATGGGGGGAAAGGTATATCGGGTACCATATGTGACTGATGTAGGTCACTTCGGGTATGTGAAAGCTTTAGATACCTTTTTTAAACAGCACACTTCTTATCGAGTTATTCACTCTCACATGGATAAAATGAGTGGTTTAGTATTAAAATCAGCCAAAAAAAATCATATTCCTGTGAGAATTGCCCATAGTCATAGTACTCAAAGTGAAGGGCGGATAGCACCAAGGCTGTATAAATGGATAATAGGGAAACAAATTCATTCGAATGCTACGAATCTATTTGCTTGTTCTAGGGCGGCTGGCTCTTGGTTGTTTGGTAGTAAGGGTAGAGATGTGAGTGTTATAAAAAATGGAATTGAATGTAATAAATTTTCGTTTTCCTCAAATATAAGGACTCAAATAAGAACGAATTTGAAAATTGGCGAATCTACTTTTGTGTTAGGACATGTCGGCAGGTTTAGCCAACCGAAAAATCATTTGTTTTTACTTAATATATTTAAGGAATTCACTTTGTCTCAACCTGACTCTATATTAGTACTAGCAGGAGATGGACCTTTAAAGAAGGTGATTAACGAAAAAGTAAGAGAGTTAGGGTTAGAGAATAAAGTGATGCTTCTAGGTGTAAGAGATGATATTCCGTCTTTATTACAAGCATTTGATCTTTTTGTTTTTCCCTCGTTATACGAAGGTCTGCCTCTTACGTTAATTGAAGCACAAGGTGCAGGGTTACCTTGTTATATTTCTGACACAATTACAAGCGAAGTAGACATGGGGATGCAGCTCATTCATTACATATCAATTGAAGATGAAAAAGCATGGGTACAAAAACTGATTCATGCATCCCAAAATCAAATACCAAGAGTATCGGCACTAGCAGCGTTAATTCATAATGGATACGATATCCAAAAAACAGCTGCCTCCACTGAGAAATCATATCTTTCCTTAGGAGGAGAAGTAATATGAAACAGCTTACCGTTTTTACACCAACATATAACCGGGCCTATTGTCTACATAAATGCTATGAAAGCCTAAAACAACAAACGAACAAAAATTTCATCTGGCTTATCATTGATGATGGTTCGACCGATAACACGAAGGATTTAGTGACAAAATGGGTGAATGAACAGGAAATACAAATTGTGTACCATTGGCAAGAAAATGTAGGAATGCATGGTGCACATAATACAGCATACGAACTTATTACGACTGAGTTAAATGTTTGTATTGATTCAGATGACTACATGCCGAGTGATGCGGTTGAAAAAATTCTCTCGTTTTGGAAAGAGTATGGAAGTTCTAAATTGAGTGGAATGATAGGGTTAGATGCAAATGTTAATGGTGACATTATTGGAACAAAATTACCAAAAAACAGAGAGGCGTCTACATTATTTGACTTATACAATGAACATGGAGTAAAAGGCGATAAGAAGCTTGTATACCGAACGGAGTTAACCAAAAAATATCCTTACCCTATTTTTATGAATGAAAAATATGTTGGTCTTGCCTATAAATACTATATGTTAGATAAAGAATATGAACTGTTGTTAATGAATGAAGTCCTTTGTTGCGTAGAATATTTACCAGATGGCTCCTCTTTAAACATGTTGCAACAATATAAAAAGAACCCTAAAGGATTTTCCTTCTATCGTAAAGAATTGATGAAACTCCCTTTTGCTAGTATGTCGTATAAATTTAGGCAAGCCATCCACTATGTCTCTAGTAGTCTATTAAGTAGAAATTGGTCTTTTCTTAATGAAACTCCAAATAAGGCATTAACCATCATGGCACTACCAATAGGATTTCTCTTATATTTGTATATTTCAACGAAAACCAGAACGGCTACTAGGTAGTATGCCCCCTATTTTGGAGTGATTTTATGACAATATTATGGTTTAATCTTTTTTTTGTGTATATTTTTTCTATGTTTGCCAGAGTAGCAGCAACAACTCAAACAACTATAAATGCTACTGTTTCAAATAGACCGAATAAGCTCTTCTTTTTATTTGCCTTATTGCCTCTTATTATTGTCTCAGGTCTAAGGAGTGGTATTGGAGATACTTACTTTTATAAACATGCATATATGATTAATGATTTCACAGTAGATTTTGTTTTAGAGCAAAAAGATATTGGTTTTGCTGTCTTACAAATGCTCTTAAAAAATTATGTATCTGAGGATCCGCAAATCATGGTATTCACTGCGGCACTCTTGACCAATACACTTATTTTTCTCGTCTTTTATAAGTATTCAAATAAGATTGAGTTAAGTGCCTATGTTTATATTACAGGGGGACTATTTCTTGTTTCAATGAATGGAATCCGTCAATTACTTGCAGCTGCCATTACATTTACTGCAACGAAATATTTAATTGAAGGAAATTTTTTTAAGTACAGCCTCATTATTATAATTGCCTCTTTGTTTCATTTAAGTGCATTAATATTGCTGCCAATCTATTTTTTAGTAAGAACAAAAGCTTGGTCTAAGTCTACAATAATACTCATTTTCTCTGCACTTATTATCGTAATTGGATTTGATCAATTTTCTTCTCTCTTATTTTCAGCCATCCAAGATACTCAGTACGGGCATTATAAAAGCTTTGCTGAAGGAGGGGCAAATGTTATTCGTGTAGCAGTTGAAATGGTCCCACTAGGGATTGCGTTTCTTGGAAGAGAAAGGTTGAAAGAAATAATGCCCCATAGTAATATTATAGTTAATATGGCACTTCTTGGTTTTGTATTCATGCTCATTTCAACGCAAAACTGGATTTTTGCCAGGTTTTCATTCTATTTTAGTTTATATCAATTAATTCTTATTTCTTGGATTATTCTACTATTTAAGAAAAATAACCAGCCGCTTGTTTATTTCGGACTGATCACTTGCTATTTTCTCTATTATTATTATGAAAATGTGATTAGTTTAGCTATTTTATATTATAGTGATTATTTAGTTTGGTAGTACATCAAGTAGAGGAGGAAAAAGATGACTATTCTTGTTACAGGAGGAGCAGGGTATATTGGAACACATACTTGCATTGAATTAATAAAAGCTGGCTATGACATCGTTGTCGTAGACAATTTTTCGAATAGTAAACCGGAAGCGCTAGAAAGAGTATGTGAAATAACAGGCCATAATATCATTTCCTACAAAACCGATATACAAAATAAGCAAGAGTTAGAAAAAATATTTAGCCAACACAACATTGAAGCTGTCATTCATTTTGCAGGCTTAAAGGCGGTAGGTGAATCGGTTCAATTACCTTTGACTTATTATCAAACAAACATAATGAGTACGTTGACATTATGTGAAGTAATGAAAAAATACGATGTGAAAAATTTAGTATTCAGTTCATCCGCAACTGTCTACGGGGCAACAGACCAAGTTCCAATACTGGAAGAGAGCCCACTTAACCCGGTGAATCCGTATGGTAGAACAAAACATATGATCGAAGAAGTATTGCGTGATTTAGTAAAGTCAGATAATAACTGGAGCATTGCACTATTACGGTATTTTAACCCAGTAGGAGCGCATGAAAGTGGAGAAATCGGAGAAGATCCAACTGGAATTCCTAATAATCTTATGCCTTATATTTCTCAAGTAGCGGTTGGAAAACTTGAGAGTCTTCAAGTATTTGGAGCAGATTATAAAACAGTTGATGGAACGGGTGTAAGAGATTATATTCATGTTGTTGATTTAGCTCAAGGGCATATAAAAGCACTTGAGAAAATAATAGACACTAATGGGATAGAGGCGTATAACTTAGGAACGGGAAATGGATATAGTGTTCTTCAAGTAATATCCGCTTTTGAAAAAGTGAGTGGTATAAAGATTCCTTATTCAATTGGAGAAAGGCGTCCTGGAGATGCAGCATTATGCTATGCAGATGTAAGTAAAGCAAAGGAAGACCTTAAGTGGGGGGCAAGGAAAGGGATAGAGGATATGTGCCAAGATTCATGGAGATGGCAAAGGAAATATCCAAATGGTTATTCACAGAAATCAATAAAAATATATAGCAACTAATAATAACGGGTGCCAAAGCAAAGTGGCAGCTGTTTTTTTATGTTCAATATATGTGAGGTTGGGACTATGAATGGTTTAGAAAAATTAACAGAAAAAAACTTTCAAGATTTGTTAATCAAATTTTATGAAAAAGGAACCCAAGCAGAAAATGTTGATACACGAGGTTTTTTAAATGAAATGGAAAAAATGATTTTAATGACTTTTTCAGTGGATGAATAGGAGGTTTTTTTTTGAGGAAGCGCTTATTAGACGTATTCGTTGCATTACTAGGTTTACTTCTTTTCTCTCCATTTTTTATTCCTATTGCAATCGTACTAAAGAGAGAGATGGGCTCACCAATATTTTTTTTACAAGAACGACCAGGAAAAGACGGGAAAGCTTTTATACTCTATAAGTTTAGAACGATGCTTTCTAAAAAAGGAGATAGCGGTCTAGAGCTGTCTGATGAAGAGCGTTTAACGCCAGTGGGACGGTTTTTAAGGAAGTACAGTATCGATGAAGTTCCTCAACTAATAAATGTTCTAAAAGGAGAAATGAGCTTAGTCGGACCGAGGCCCTTATTAATGGAATATCTTCCTTTATATACGAAGGAGCAAAGGTTAAGACATGAGGTTAAGCCTGGAATCACAGGATGGGCACAAGTAAACGGAAGAAACGCTATTACGTGGGAGCAAAAATTCGAGTTAGACACATGGTATGTTAAAAAACAAAGTTTTCTTCTCGATATAAAAATTCTCGCCATGACCCTTCAAAAGGTAATAAAAAGAGAAGGAATTAATCAAGCAGGGCATGCAACGACGGAAAAATTTAAAGGCTCGAAAGAAGTGGTCTAATATGAAGGTCATTATTATTGGTGATGGGGGCCATAGTCAAGTCATACAAGAAATGGTGATTAGACAAGGCCATGCCATTATTGCGCTGTTAGATGATAAATATGAAAATGAACAAATCGTTGATGGAAAAATAATAGCTCCTATTTCATATTATAAACAGTTACTGGACGGGAATGTAAAGGTCGTGGTCGCTGTAGGGAACAATGAAACTAGAAAGAAAATTGTGCGAAGATTACAACTATCAGACGAGTTCTTTTTAACGGTCGTTGATCCGACAGCTTTCGTTAGTAGCACTGCCTTAATCGGTTATGGAACCGTTGTAATGCCGAATGTGGTGATTAATGCAAATAGTGTGATAAAGAATCATTGTATTGTTAACTCGGGCGCCGTGGTTGAGCATGATTGTCGAATAGAGGGTTTTGTACATATATCACCTAAGGCAACATTAACAGGGAATGTATCAATAGGAGAAGGTGTACATGTTGGGGCGAATGCTACGATTATTCCAAGTATTAAAGTGTTAGAATGGTCAATCATTGGCGCTGGTACAACCGTTATCGATACGATTCCTCCATATTGTACAGCTGTTGGAAATCCAGCAAGATTAACCACAAAATTATAGAAGGAAAGGAATTTTACTAGTGGAAAAATCAAGGATTTACCTTTCTCCTCCTCATATGAGTGGAAGGGAGCAAAAGTATATCAATGAAGCATTTTCTACCAATTGGATAGCTCCTTTAGGTCCAAATGTAGATGCTTTTGAAGCAGAATTCAGCTCATATGTAGGAGTGAAAGGTGCTGTAGCCGTTTCTTCCGGAACAGCTGCTATTCATTTAGCACTTTCAATATTAGGAGTAACAAACGGTGATACGGTTTTCTGTTCAACCTTTACGTTTGTGGCAAGCGCTAACCCCATTGTCTACCAAGGAGCTGAACCTGTTTTTATTGATTCTGAACCAGATACTTGGAATATGTCACCACAAGCTTTACGAAGAGCATTGCAAGAAGCGGAACGACAGCAAAAGTTACCGAAGGCGGTCATCATTGTCCATTTGTATGGTCAGAGTGCCAAAATGGATGAGCTCTTATCCATATGTAAACAATATGAGATTCCAGTTATTGAGGATTCTGCTGAGTCCCTTGGCTCCTTATATAAAGGAAAAGCAAGCGGAACCTTTGGCCAATTTGGCATATATTCCTTCAATGGAAATAAAATTATTACTACTTCAGGAGGAGGAATGTTGGTATCAGATGATGAGGCTTTGCTGAGAAAAGCAAGGTTTTTAGCCACACAAGCGAAGGATCCAGCTGTTCATTACCAGCATAGTGAAATTGGGTACAATTATCGTTTAAGCAACCTTCTTGCTGGAGTTGGAAGGGGTCAGCTAGAAGTCATCGAAGACCGGGTAAAGGAAAAGAGAGACGTATTTGAACGATATGAAAACGCATTGTCCCACTTTGCTACTCTTTCCTTTATGCAAGAGTTGGAAGGAACCTACTCGAATCGCTGGTTAACGACTCTTACTGTTGCTAAAAATAAGGCGGGGATCACTCCTTCCTATTTAATCGAGGTGTTTGGAAGAGAAAACATAGAAGCGCGTCCAGTATGGAAACCTCTACATATGCAGCCACTATTTAAAAACTGTTCTTATTACCCACATGGAGAGAATGAGCATGTGGCGGAGGAATTATTTCAGACCGGGCTTTGTTTACCATCTGGCTCAAACTTATCAAACGAAGAACAAAATCGTGTGATTCAATGTTTAGAAGAAAGTTTGTCACTGCCGGTAATGGCCTAATGAAACGATTGATGACATGCTCGTTGAATATTAAGTGAAAGGAGGGTGGCCACAATTATGACTGAACCCACAAGAATTCTTCATGTGGTCGGTGCAATGAATAGAGCAGGAACTGAAACGATGTTAATGAATCTTTACAGAAAGATTGACCGAAAACACATTCAATTTGATTTTATTTCTTTTAGTCAACAGGATGCTCACTATGATAGTGAAATTAAAAAAATGGGTGGGAGAGTCATAAAGTTAGAAAACCCTCAATCGGTGAAAGAATTGTATCATGCAATTAAAACCTTTGGCCCATATCAAGCTGTGCACTCCCATACTTTGTTTCATTGTGGAATGGCTTCATGCGCGGCGTGGTTAGCTGGAGTAAAGATTAGAATCTCTCACGCCCACACTACAGCTGATAAAAGTGATTCTTTTCTCAGAAAGCTCTATCAATTTTCAATGAGTGTAATGATTAAACGATTTTCTACTAATTTATTGGCATGTAGCAAAGAAGCGGCAACGTTCTTATTTGGCTCTAACTATAAATCCAATAAACACTATGCTTACTTTCCGAATGTAATTGATTATACGGACTTTATAAGTCAACCTCGTCAAAAAGTAATGGAGTTTAAGATGAGAGAGGGACTTGGGAATTCACTAGTTATTGGTCATATTGGTAGGTTTATTGGAGCGAAAAATCATGAATTTCTTATAGAAATCATGAAAAGTTTAGTAGAAAAAGAACCTTCTATTAAATTGCTATTAGTTGGTGATGGTGACTTAAAGCATAAAATCTTAGAAAAAGTACAACAAGAAGGAATGGGTGACCGTGTTCACTTCATGGGAATTAGAGAAGATATTGCGACAATCTTACATTGTATGGAGGTTTTTGTATTTCCATCAAAATATGAAGGATTGGGCCTTGTCTTATTAGAAGCTCAAGCATGTGGAATCCCTTGCATTGTTTCGGAGGCCATTCAACCTGAAGCGGATATAGGCTTAGGTTTAATAACTCAAGTGAACTTGGATGAAGGAGCTAGCACTTGGGCAGATGAGATATTAAATAACGCTGGAAATAAAGAACAAGATTCTACGTTTATTGCAGACCATTTTGAAAAACATCAATATTCACCGAGCAAAGGAATAGAAAAACTTATGTCTCTGTATCATCTTAATAATGGAGGAACATATGAAGAAAGTATTAATCGCTTCGTTTGACATGGAAGTAGGAGGGGTTGAACGAAGTTTAATTAGCATGCTAAAGAATTTCGACTATAAGCAATATGACGTCGACCTTATGCTCTATAGTCATACAGGTGAATTTATGAATTTACTCCCTTCAGAGCCTAATCTACTTCCAGAAATATTCGCATATAAGACCTTTCGTATGCCGATTTCTCAAATCGTTCGGAAGGGAAATGTATTAATAGGAATAACTAGAATGTTAGCGAAAGTAAAAGCAAGTCTTTCTTCGTCAGCTGAAAATGGACATGTGCAAATGCAGTATATGTGGAAATATTCAATGCCTCTACTACCTAAGATGAAGCAACAATATGATATGGCAATCAGTTACCTTTGGCCACATAATTTTGTTGCTGAAAAAGTAAGCGCGGACATTAAAATTGCTTGGATTCACACAGATTTTTCGACGATTGATACAAATATCGAAATGGATGTAGAAGTGTGGAACAAGTATCATTATATCGTTGCAGTTTCAGAGGAATGTAAAAATGCATTTATCAAAAAATACCCATCACTTTCAAAAAACGTTATGGTCATTGAAAATATAACAGCACCAGAATTTGTGAGAATTTTATCTGAGGAAAATGTAAAGAATCCAATGATTGTTGATCCCCGATTTAAAATCATTACCGTCGCGCGTTTATCTCATGCAAAAGGGATTGACCATGCAGTGAAAGCATTAAAGGTTTTACACGACAGGGGATATAATGACATTGCTTGGTACATTGTTGGGTATGGTGGGGACGAAAAATTAATAAGGGAATTGATAGCTGAAAATGATCTTGTTGATTCTTTTGTGTTGCTTGGTAAAAAAGTGAATCCTTACCCATATATGAAGGCAGCGGATTTATATGTTCAACCATCTCGTTATGAAGGCAAGGCTGTAACGGTTGGAGAAGCTCAGATTCTTTCAAAGCCAGTATTAATTACGAACTATGCGACTGCGCAAAGTCAAGTTCGAAGTGGGGAAGACGGAATGATATGCCCTTTATCGGTTAAGGGTCTTGCAGATGGAATTGAGGAACTTTATAAAACAAGTGGTCTAAGGGAAGAGTTAGTTCGTAACTGTCAACGAATAGATTACACCAATGTTTTAGAACTCAAAAAGTTATATGAGCTGGTAGAGAGGAGGGAACCATTGCATTGAATAATTTAATGGTGAGCGTTGTGGTTCCTATATATAAAGTAGAAAAGTACATTCATAGGTGTATAAATAGTTTAATAAATCAATCGTATAAACAGTTAGAAATTATTCTCGTAAATGACGGTTCACCCGATAATTGTGGAGAAATTGTGGATGAATATGCAAGAAAAGATGAGCGGATAAAAGCGCTACATAAACAGAACGGCGGATTATCAGATGCTCGCAATTACGGAATGAAGTATGTCACGGGGGGTTATACGATATTTGTCGATAGTGATGACTGGTTAGAAGAGAAGATGATAGAAGAGTTAGTACGATGTAGTCATGAACTAAAAGCTGATTTAGTCCAATCGGCTTTTTATTATTCTTATGAAGATGCTCTTTTATTCGATAACAGAAACTATTCTATAACTAGTGATCCTTTAATTATGAATAATAAGGAAGCGATGCTTGAATTAGTGAAAAATGAAAAAGTGAAAAACTTTGCATGGGGAAAGTTATACAAAACGGAAATGATTAAAGACCTTTCATTCAAAAAAGGAGTATTGTTTGAGGATGTTTTTTGGGCACATAAAGTGATCAAACGAGTAAATAAGTTAGTGTTGATTCAGAAACCGTTATATCACTATTTTCAACGAAGCGATAGCATTGTTTCTACATATTCTTTACGTAATCTAGATATGATAGAAGGGTTAAAAGAACGATTACAATTTATTGAAATGCATTACCCTGAATTGTTAAACGAGTCATATAAACAATTACTCAAATCACATTTAATTCATTACAACCTCCTATTGGTTAATCGAAAAAAAGATAAACGAGGAGAAAAGAGAAGGGAAATACGTCGTTATATAGAGGATCATGATACACATTTTCAACAAGCTGTTAAGACAGATGAAGAATTAAAAAAGCAGTTAACTCTTTTTTTAACGCATCCATTCATACATCTTTTGTTTCTTGGATGGAAAAAAGGATTAAGGTTAATGAAGTTCTCTCCTATCCCTAAAGGGCTAGAAGTCGTGGATGTAAGAAGCTCAAAGGAGGATGTGATAAATGACTAGTTTCTATACAAAAATAAAACATAAGGTCGTTCTTCTTATCGTCCATTTATTTAATCTATTACCCGTTCAAAATAATAAAATTTTTCTTTTTAGCTACTATGGTTCCCAATTTGGATGCAATCCAAAATATATAACAGATTATATTATTAACAATGAACCTGACGGTAAGTTTGATATAGTATGGGCTTTTAATGATTTGGAATCAAGGAAGCATTTAGAATCGTTTAGAAAAGTAAAGGTGATGTCCCTTAAATACTTTTATGAACTTTGCACCTCCAAAGTGGTTATTACTAACTTTAGAACAACAGAGTATTTTGTGAAGAGAAAAAATCAGTATTATATTCAAACGTGGCACAGTTCTCTCCGCCTAAAGCAAATCGAAAAGGATGCAGAAAGCTCATTACCAGCTCATTATCTACAAATGGCTAAAAAAGATTCTCAAAAATGTGATTTATTACTTTCAGGATGTAAATACAGTTCGACAATTTTTAAACGTGCCTTTTGGTATCAAGGAGAAATATTTGAACATGGCATACCACGAAATGATGTGTTATTTCAAAACGATGAAAACAAGAGGGAAGAAGTACTAAAAAAGCTCAATATTAAAAAGAATACCAAAATCGTGCTCTATGCACCAACGTTTAGAAAAGATCATAATGATCATGTTTATAATGTAGATTACAGCAAGGTAGTAGATTCGTTAAGTAGAAAGTTTGGCGGGAAATGGAAAGTTTTAGTCAAATTACACCCACATTTATTAGCTCAATCGAAACATCTGCTAAATGGACAAGAAGTAATGGATGTTACAAAATATGATGATATTCAAGAACTATTACTTGTTGCAGATGTGTTAATTTCAGATTATTCTTCTTTAATTTTTGATTATGCTATTACGAATCGTCCGTGCTTTTTGTTTATTCCTGATGTGGTGGAATATATTAAGAAGGAAAGAAACTTATATTTTGAGATTGATAAGCTTCCGTTTATTAGTGGGAAAAGTAATACCGAATTGATTGATCAAATAGACAATTTTAACTCAGAGGATTATTTGTTGAACTTAAGAAGTTTTTTAAAAGGAATTGAATCCTATGAAAATGGAGTAGCAGCTGAAAAACTATTAGAGAAAATTGATACGATTTGCTTTGGTGAGAAAAGGAGAGGATTGGATGAAGCCGTATAAATTAGGATATACAACAGGGGTTTTTGATTTATTTCATGTAGGTCATTTAAACATATTAAAAAAAGCAAAAGAACAATGTGAACTTCTCATTGTGGGAGTCAGTACAGATGAGTTAGTCATGAAATATAAGAATAAATATCCAGTCATATCACATGAAGACCGGATGACCATTTTAGAAGGAATTAAATACGTAGATATGGTCGTACCACAAATGAATAGAGACAAGTTTTCAGCTTGGGAGCATTACCAATTCGATGTCATGTTTGTAGGAGATGATTGGAAGGGTAATGCTCTTTTTAATGAACTAGAGGATAAGTTTCATCATGTCGGAGTTGATATCGTTTACTTTCCGTATACAGCAGGCGTCTCGTCGACAAAATTAAAGCAAAAAATGATAAAAGTTTAAACAAAGAGGTAGATCATGATGAAAAAAAACTTATTATTTGTCATTGATTCATTAGACGTAGCTGGAGCTGAAAAGAGTTTAGTAACGCTATTATCCTTGTTAGATTATAAAAAGTATAACGTTGATCTTCTGTTATTTTCTCATGGGTCATTGCTTGAAAAGCTAGTGCCTAAAGAAGTAACGATATTACCGCCATTAAAATATACTAAGTTCTCAAATTTAAGTGTAAAAAAATCACTACAAACGGCGGTGAAAAAATCAGAATATAAGATGCTTTATGCAAGGTTTCGCTATTCCGTTATGCTTAGAAGCAACAAACATAGCAATATAGTAAAAGCAAGGTTATTCTGGGAAAGTGTCGGAAATGTGATTGAGGAACTACCGAAAAAATATGATATTGCCATTAGCTATGCTCAAGGCATTCCGACTTATTTTGTTGCAGAAAAAGTAAAGGCAACGAAGAAATTTGCTTGGGTTAATGCAAGTTATCATTTGAATAAAAAAGAGAGACAGTTCCAACTGCCGTATTATGAAAAATATGAAAAAATTGTTGCTGTATCTGATACAGCAAAAAATATTTTACTCGAAGTATTTCCAGAGTATGCAGAACGTATAAAAGTCATTTATGATATAAACAATCCTATTTTTATAAATGATATGGCTAAAATAGGAAAAGGGTATTCAGATGATTTTTCAGGAATAAAAATTCTAACAATTGGAAGGTTATCTCAGTCAAAAGGGTATGATATTGCCTTAGAGGCATGTAAGCAACTTAAAGAATCTGGTGTCAATTTCAGGTGGTATGTGTTAGGGAAAGGACCTTTAAAACACGAAATTGAGGAATTTATTACCGAACATGAATTGACTGATCACTTTGTCTTATTAGGGGTTAAGGCAAATCCATATCCTTATCTGCTAAATGCTGATTTTTACGTTCAAACATCTAGGTTCGAAGGATTTGGATTGGCCATCGCGGAGGCCAGAATGTTAAATATCCCTGTGGTTACAACGAAATTTGATTCTGTATTTAATCAAATGAAAGATGGAAAAAATGGATTAGTAGTAGAGATGAATGCGAATGGTGTAGCGTCTGCAATTGTAAAACTAGTTGAAAATCCAGAATTGAAAGAGAATATTAAGCAATACTTGAGATTAGAGAAAAAGGGTAATATTGAAGAGATTCAAAAATTTTATCAATTGATAAGCTAATAAAAAGGTGAATTTTATTGAAGAAAAAAATTGTTTTTATGGTGATCGATATGAATATTGGTGGTACGGAAAAAGCACTGCTTAATATGATATCGGAAATGCCTCAAGAAAAATTTGATATTACGATTTATATGTTAGAGAAAAGGGGTGGATTTTTACAGTCTATTCCCGATTATGTTCACATTAAATATTTAACAGATTACGCCAAGGTTAAGTCTCAACTAACTTTGCCTCCTTTTCAAATAGTCGAACAGTTAGTGAGGAAAGGAAGGTGGATGAAAGGCATACACTTCGCATTTATCTATTTGCTCTCTAAGCTGGTAAATGATCGGGGGTTGCTTTATAAATATATTCTTAAGGAATATCCTAAAGATACAACCGAGTACGATATAGCGGTAGCTTATGCTGGTCCAATGGATTTCATTAGTTTTTTCGTATTAACTAAACTAACGGCAAAAAAGAGAATTCAGTGGATTCATTTTGATGTAAACAAAATAGGATTTAATAAAAAACTTGCTGCAAAATTATATCAGAATTTTGACAAAATATTTGTGGTGTCAGATGAAGGGAAAGAAAAATTAAGCAATGTAATCCCAAATGTAAGGCATAATATAGATTCGTTTTCTAACATTGTGTCTTCAGAGTTAGTGAGAGAACTCTCCGATAAGGGATCAGGGTTTGTGGATGATTTTGATGGAATAAGAATCTTAACAGTTGGAAGGTTAAGTAAAGAAAAAGGACAGGATTTAATTATCCATGTGTTAGCAAAATTAAAGGAATTAGAATACAACGTTCGATGGTATTGTATCGGCGAAGGTAGTGCAAGAAAAGAATATGAACAACTTGCAAGAGAATTGAATGTAGAGGATGACTTTATATTACTAGGTTCCAGTGCTAACCCGTATCCTTATATGAAATATTGTGACCTATATGTTCAACCATCGCGTCATGAAGGGTATTGTATTACCCTTGCTGAAGCTAGATGTTTCCACAAACCAATTATCACGACAAATTTTACTGGAGCTAACGAACAAATAACACATAATGAGACTGGATTAATCGTAGAGTTTGATGAAAGCCAATTGTTAAATGCTATAAGAATGATATTGGATAGGCAGGAATTGCAAAAAACGTTTAAAAGGAACTTAATGAAAGAACATATAGACACTTCAAATGAGTTAGATAAAATCTATAAATTTGCTAATGAATCTTAAAACTTCCACAGGAAATAACATCCTTCTTGTGGAAGTTTTATTTCATTCTACCAATTTGGAGGCCACCTATGAAAAAAGTGCTAATAATGGTTTCGAGTATGGAAATAGGAGGGGTTGAAAAGTCACTTCTTAATCTATTGTCCTCAATACCAAAGGGAAAATACGATATTACTCTATTGCTATTAGAGAAAAAGGGAGGCTTTTTAAGCTATGTTCCAGATTGGGTAAAGGTTAGAGAAGTTGATTGGTATAAACAAATTAAGCCAATTATTATGCAGCCTCCCCAAACGACCATTCATCAATATTTCATAAAAAAAGACATATTAAAAATTCCTGGATTTTTATGGGGCTATTATATTTCTAAAAAGCTTGAAGATAGAAGTATTTATTATCATCAAGTATTTAAATCGATTGCTAATGAACCACTAGCTTATGACGTTGCTATTTCATACCAAAGTCCTACGGATATTTTGGACTACTATGTTGCGAATAAAGTTATAGCTAAAAAGAAGATTTCCTGGATTCATTTTGATGTAACAAAACATAAAATTAATCAAAAGCTTTACAGTAAGCTTCATAAAAATTTCGAAAGAATTTTTGTTGTGTCGCATGAAGCTAGAAAAAAATTAATTCAAAAGCTCCCAGACAATAAAGAGAAAACAGAAGTATTTTTTAATTTAATTTCACCTAATTTAATAGAACAAATGTCAAGAAATCAGGTTGATTTTGATGAGCAATTTGATGGAATGAAAATTGTTACAGTAGGACGGCTATCAAAAGAAAAAGGGCAAGATCTTGCAATAAAGGTGTTATCAAGATTGAAAAAGACGGGCTATAACGTGAAGTGGTATTGTGTAGGAGAAGGGAAAAATCGAGAAGAATATGAACATTTAATCAAGGAGTATGATCTAAAGAATGAATTTGTTTTATTGGGCGCTACTCCAAACCCTTATCCGTATATCGCAAAGGCAGATATCTATGTTCAAACTTCTAGGCATGAAGGATACTGCCTTACACTAGCGGAGGCAAAATGTTTACATAAACCTATTATTACAACCAATTTTACAGGAGCTAGAGAGCAGATAATTCATAATCAAAATGGACTGATAGCTGAGTTTGATGAAGAGGATTTGTATATAAAAATAAAAGATCTTATTGAAAATAAACAAAAAAGGGAAAAGCTGATAAGAAATGTATCTTTGTCAAAAGTCAATACGAAATTAGAAGTTCATAAACTGTTTACATACATTGAGGGGGAAAGTGAAGTGTATGAAACCAAGGATTAGTATTATAGTACCCATTTATAATGTTGAACAATATATTCATAAATGTATAGATTCAATTCTTGGGCAAACATTTACTGATTTCGAACTTATCCTTATCAACGACGGATCACCTGATAGGTGTGGAATGATTTGTGATGAGTATGAAAGAATAGATTCTAGAGTAAAGGTCATTGAATAACCATTTCTATGAAGTCATTAGACTAAAAAAATTCCCACGAAATGTAAAGCTCTTGCTTTTTATCACAAAGCTACATCCGATGCTGTATAGATTACTAATCAAACAAATATTAATAAATAATAGAAGCGATTAGAAATGACGTATACTAGCTTACTTTCATTACACCCTATCAATTCTATCCATGAACTAAAATGGGCCTAACTATACTGTGGTGTAAGGCAAGTAAAAAATCTTTATTAATTCTGGAATAAGTAGAAATTAATTAGAATAGGATAATGAAAAATGAGGACGAAGCATTCATTAAATAATATCTTTATAGGAATTATTTCACAATTAGTTATAGTTATTCTAGGCTTTATTTCTCGTAAAATATTCCTAGATAGTTTGGGGATTGATTACTTAGGGATAAATGGATTATTAACAAATGTATTGTCGATGTTGGCCCTTGTAGAAGGTGGCATTGGTTTAAGTATTGTTTATAATTTGTATAAACCTTTAGCTGAAAAAGATCAAAAAAAAGTCATTGCTTTAGTGCAACTATATAAAAAAGTCTATGGGTATTTAGCGGTTATTATTTTAATCATTAGTATTTGTTTATATCCATTTTTAGGTGGATTAATAAAAGATGATAGTTCCATTTCAAATCTAACAATGATTTATTTTTTATTTATTGCAAAGAACTTATTATCTTATTTGAATGCGCATAAATGGTCTCTTATTTATGCGGATCAACGAGGATATGTACTAGATAGAATGAACCTTCTATTTCAAGTAATAACGACAATCGCTAAAATTATTATTTTGATTGTTACAAAAGATTTTATTCTTTACTTGATAATAGAATTTTTGTTGTACGGTGTGCAAGTGATTGTGAATGGAAAAATTGTAGATAGAAGATACCCTTATATTAGAACAAAGGTGAAATATTCTTTAGATGAGGAAACAAAAACGAATATTAAGACAAATGTAAAAGCCTTATTTTTACATAATATTGGTGGCTTCCTTGTGTTTGGGACCGATAACCTATTAATTTCCTCATTTATCGGTTTAGCAACAGTCGGTATTTATTCAAATTATACGATGATTATTACGCAACTAAATGCATTTGTAAAGCCAATACTTGGAGGAGTGGGTGCGAGTATTGGAAATTTAATCGCTACAGAAGGTAGTGAAAAGAATTACTTTATCTTTCAAATTACATACTTAGTAAATTTTTGGATTTATTCTACGTGTGTAATTTTCCTATTCAATCTTCTTGATCCTTTTATATCATGGTGGTTTGGTAGTGAGTATGTCTTTACAGATCTTATACTTGTTTTTATTTTAATTAATTTTTATTTAACTGGTATGCGAACTTCTATTGCTACATTTAAAAATAAGGCTGGGCTGTTCAAACAGGATAAGTATGCTCCTTTAATTGAAGGAGGCATTAATTTAATTTCATCGTTAATTCTCGTTAAATACTATGGCCTAGTAGGCATATTTATAGGGACGACTTTAAGCACACTGTTAACGGTATTTTGGACACAACCGATTATTGTGTATAAGCATGTTTTTAAAAAGTCTTTTGTTTTCTATTATCAGAAATATTTTCTATACCTTCTAATTGGAGGGGTGGCTTTTACTATTACGACTGCTGCTTGCCAAGCTATTGTATTTGAGCAAGAGTTATTAACATTGGTTGTGAAAGGGATAATTAGTCTTTTAATCCCTGCAATCATTTACGGGGTAGTCTTTTTTAAGACGGAGGAATTAAAATATATGATCCAGTTTTTGAAAAGACAACCATTCTTCTCTAAGGTCGTGTTGGTATTAAAAAAGAGTAATTTAAAGGTAGAAAAATCATAACATTTACGAAATTAATTTTTATCTAAAAATTATATAATTATAGTATTGCGTTCTTTTATTAAATGTAGTATTGTTCTTTATATAGAACGAATTGATTCGGTTTTTCTTTTTGGGGTTCATGTTCTTTATAAAGAACTATAGTGACCTGAGGAAAGAATGACTTGGGGGTTAATTATTCATTGAAATGTACGATTGTACATACATTATTATTGGCAGCGTTAGTATCTAATATGCTTATCATCTGGATTTAATCAAGCTCTCTTAACCAAGAATCATAATATGCTAGCGTAAAATATTGGTGAGGGAATAGCATTATAGTTACTTCATTTTGTTGAGTTTGCGGTATGATACCTGCTATTAATTGGTTATTTTTCCTCATTTAAAAAATAATGAAATCAATCGAGTTATATACACTAGTCATTTCGATTAGATATGCTTCAATTGAAGAGGTTCATCAATATTTTGTACCATTTCGTTCGTTATTACTAAATGACTTTAAAAAGAATAGTATTAAGAATTATCTATCATAAAAAGTATGTAGTTGGAAGAAATAGAGTTAAAATTGTTCTCTATAAGAAATAGTATTGTTAAGGGGGAGGGATATATACATGAGTGCCATTACAGGAATCTATCATGAAAATAGTCATTTACTCAATATAGAAGACATAAATAAGATGATGGTCTCACTAGAGAAGTTTCCCTCTGATGATATACAAGTTTTGAAGATGAACAATCTCTTCTTTGGCTGTCACGCACAGTGGATTACGCCTGAATCTGTAGGAGAGCGTCTACCTTTTTTTAATCAGGAAAAACAATTGGCAATCACGGCTGATGCAATCATTGATAACAGAGATGAACTTTTTGATCGTTTGCAAACAGACAGAGCGATAAGAAAAGGGATACCTGATAGCCAATTGATTTTGTTAGCGTATGAGAAATGGGGAGAAGAGTGTCCTAATTACCTAATCGGAGAATATGCTTTTATGATTTGGGATGAAAGGGAGAAAAAGCTGTTCGGCTCGAGGGATTTTGCCGGAAGTCGTACTCTGTATTATGTTTATTCAGAGAATTGCTTTGCTTTCTCAACGACCTTAGCTCCTCTATTTGAGCTATCTTTTGTTAAACAACAGCTCAATGAGGAGTGGATTGCTGAATTTCTCATTATTCCCGATATGTTTAATACTGTTGATACTTCTTCAACCGTGTATAAACATATTCAACAAGTACCACCATCACATTCCATTGCCTTTCAAGATGGGAGAATGAATCTTAAAAAACATACTCCTTTACAACCAAAAGAAAGACTCATCCTTCAATCAAACGAAGAATATGAAGAGGCTTTCAAAGAAATATTCGGACGGTCCGTCGCTGATAGACTACGTACGAATCGGAATGTAGGGGCATATTTAAGTGGTGGATTGGATTCAGGCACGGTGGTTAGTTTTGCTTCGAAAGAATTAAGAAAAGAAAATAAACAAATACATACCTTCAGCTATGTACCCGTTAAGGATTTTGAAGACTGGACGCCACGTTCACGCGTCGCTGATGAAACACCGTTTATTCAAACGACCGTTAAGCATGTTGGGAATATTCAAGATCATTATCTTGATTTTAAAGATAGAAACCCCTTTACTGAAATTGATACTTGGCTAGAAACAGTTGAGATGCCTTATAAGTTTTTTAATAATTCCTTTTGGATATATGGCATTTATGAACAGGCAGCTAAGCATGATATTGGAATGCTTCTAAATGGAGCTCGAGGAAATTGGACGATCTCTTGGGGGTCATCAATTGATTATTATGGAAGGTTATTAAAAAAACTAAAACTACTAACTTTTTATAAAGAGATTAATCATTACGCCAGAGTAAAAAGAATGGGAAGAAAACAGCTTTTAAAAATGGTTACTCGGAGTGCATTTCCCATTATAAACGAATGGCTTACACTCGATAATCAGTTTTCATTTCCTCAATTTATTAATTCTGATTTTGCTAAGAAAACAAATGTCGCTCAAAAGGTAAGAGAGCACGGGATAGATATTACAGGAAGAAGAATACCTGGAGCAAGCAAGGCAAGAGAGGAACAATTTAAGCAATTATTTTATTGGGGGAATGGTGTAAGTGACACCAATCTATCGTTACGATTCTCTTTGTGGAGACGTGATCCAACAAATGATTTGCGTATTATTCGCTTTTGTTTATCATTGCCAGATTCTCAATTCGTTCAGAATGGAATAGAGCGCTCGTTAATTCGTCGGTCGACCGTTGACTATTTGCCAGATGAAGTTCGTTTGAATCATCGGTACCGTGGAGCACAAGGTGTAGATATTGTTCATAGAATGATGCCGAATTGGTCCGAGTTTACTAGTGAGCTAGACCAATTAATGAACGACACATCCATTTCTCAGTTTATTGATACAAAAGTATTACGCAAGTCATTATGTAATGTAAGGGAAAATCCTAGTCCTGATTTGGCTTTGCACGAGGATTTTAAAATTCTGATGCGCAGCCTAATTTTATATCGATTTCTAAAAAAACGTACTTGAAAGGGGGTGAAATAATGAAAAAGAATTGGGAAACACCAGAATTAGAAATTCTATCAATTGATATGACAATGGCAGGTCCTGGACTTCGTTGGGTAGATGACTATCAAAATGACCCAGATATCGAGGATAACGATCACTTTAGCTAAGAATTGTAGTACAAATGGCTCTACTTTACTAATTAAGCCCTTATATTCTATATGTATATAGGGGCTTAATAGTAAGCATATCGAAGATTATCATGGAGTGATGAATATGGTCGACACAATGACTAAAGCGACTTATAAAGCTTTTGGAATGGTAATCGAAAGTGAAATCCCACTTCCAGAACTAAAAGAATATACATTTTTTGAAGAAAGCTATCATGCAGATATTGATATAACGATAGCAGACTTAACCGAACGCTGGAACGAGATTGGGATTGAAGGGAAATTTATCGTTAAGGAAAAAGAGGTCCTATTTCATATAAAGAATACTGCCATTTTTGGTGTCTTAAATGGAAATAGTATAATTGTTTCTCCATCTCTTCATGCTGATTACGATAAAATTCGTCTTTATGTACTTGGTACTTGTATGGGAATTCTACTGATGCAAAGAAGAATATTACCATTGCATGGAAGTGCGGTTGTAATCGATGGAAAAGCTTATGCTATTGTCGGTGAATCAGGAGCAGGAAAGTCTACTTTAGCTGCTACTTTTATAGATAATGGATACCCACTATTAAGCGATGATGTGATAGCTTTATCCCATTCCTTAAATGGGGAAATTACAGTAGCCCCATCGTACCCACAACAAAAGTTATGGGAAGAAAGTTTGAAGAAATTAGAGATGCACCCAAATGAATTTAAGCCTTTATTTGAAAGAGAAACAAAATATGCAATTCCAGTAGCCTCTAATTTTTATGACGGTGAGTCGTTACCCCTTGCAGGTGTATTCGAATTAGTGAAATCGGAACAAGATTCTATAGAATTAACTCGAATCGACAGTCGTTTAGAAAAACTGCCAATTTTACTGCATCATACTTATAGAAATTCTTTTTTAAAGGGCTTAAATCTTTTAGAGTGGCATTTTGATATGACAGCGAAATGTGCTCATCAACTAGAAGTTTATCGAGTGAAGCGACCACTAACTAAATTTACTCCATTCGAATTACAATCCTTACTATTAAAAACGATAAAAGGGGACTTAATCGATGATGAAAATTGAAAAACTTACTACTAACGACAGTATTAAACAAGTCGAGGGCAGTATTGTTAGCGATATGAATGGAGAGAAAGTAATGTTAAGTATCTCTAATGGAAAATATTATAATCTAGGGGATGTCGGTGGGAGGATTTGGGAATTGATTGATAATCCGCTTCCTATTTCGACATTAGTGACCAAGCTAATGGCTGAATATGAAATATCGAAACAGGAATGTGAAGAACAGGTGTTATCATTTTTAGAATTATTAAGACAAGAACAATTAGTCATTGTAGTGTAGCGTTAGGTGAAAAGTACATGAAAAAAATAGCATTGTTTTTATCTTTAAATAATAAAACAAAATGGATTTTTATTGAAGCTTTCTTCTATTTGGCGTTGGGTAGAATTATGAAAGAGTTACCATTTAAAAAAGTAGCTCCTTCATTTGGTCGTCATATGAAAGAGTCACCTTTTGAACTAGAAGGGGTGAATGTGAAAAAAGCAAAGCAAGTCTCTCAAGCTATTCATATAATGAGTCGTTATACTTTCTGGGAAAGTCAATGTTTAGTGAAGGCTATTGCTGGAATGAAGATGATGAAGAGAAGAAAAATAGAAACTACCTTATATTTAGGTACAGCAAAAGACGAAGAAGGAAAAATGATTGCGCATGCTTGGTTAAGAAGT
Source organism: Bacillus spongiae (assembly GCF_037120725.1). Classification (NCBI taxonomy): domain Bacteria; kingdom Bacillati; phylum Bacillota; class Bacilli; order Caryophanales; family Bacillaceae; genus Bacillus; species Bacillus spongiae. Next base: position 8,915 of record NZ_JBBAXC010000009.1, on the reverse strand, counting down.
GGATCCATTTATATTACTGGCTATGAAGAGATGAAACGATTTACAGTCGTCGGAACATTCCAGAATAAAGCTCATTAAAGATTGAAGGTGAAGGTTAATGGAAAACAAGTTGAGGCTTGATTTAAACAATGTAAAACAAGAATTGAAATTGCTTATAGAAATATTAAAATTTGATAATGGTCATACTCCTTCTTCTTATAAGTCTGATCGTAGTATTGATTGGGAAACATTTTTAAGCCTCGCAAAGCATCACCGTATTTATCCACAGATTTTCTTAAAGGCAGACGAAAATCAGCAAATTCAAATTCCGTCTCAAATTATCAACCGATTGAAGAAAGCATACCAAAAAAACACGATAAAAATGCTACACCTTACTCATGAAATGGAGAGTTTAAATAGCCTTCTGCTAAAAGAGAATGTAAGAATGCTATTTTTAAAAGGCCCTGTTTTAGCTGATGACCTTTACGGAGATATTTCTCGCCGAACTTCTAGTGATATCGATGTCCTAATCCCAATAGACGAATTAGATCGAGTCCATGATTTATTAGTAGATTGTGGGTATGTGAAAGATGATTACATTTCAACAGTATTAAGTGATTGGAAATGGAGACATCATCACGTTGCTTATTTTCATCCTGAAAAACGCGTGAAACTTGAAGTGCATTGGAGATTAAATCCTGGTCCTGGACCTGAACCGAATTTTAATGATTTGTGGAATAGGAAGAGAGTTAGTAATATTACACCATCTCCAAGCTATTATCTTGGAAGAGAGGATTTATTATTATTCCTTATCTCACATGGAGCTAGACATGGTTGGTCTCGATTAAGGTGGGTCGTTGATATACATCAATTATTTCAAAATCAATCTGAAGAGCTGGATTGGACCCTTATTTTTAAACTTTCAAAAAAATACTATTCTTATCAAATAGTTGGCCAAGCATTATTACTATCAGCCAATCTTTTTGGAACGGAATTAAATAAAGAAATGGATCCGCTAATAAAAAGTAGAAAAGCCGTTGAATTAAGTCAAAATACTGTATTTTATTTTGAGAATATGGTCAATTTACATACCGAACCTTTACCTGAAGAAGTAGCAAAATATCATAAACGTTATTTATTTTTATTAAAAACATTTAGACAAAAGACTTTATTTATTTTAAGTTTTTTATTTCCATATTCCGATGATGCTGACACATTACCTTTACCGAAAAGCCTCCATTTTTTGTATTTTCCTTTGCGACCATTTCTCTGGTTTTGGAGGAAGACGAAGAAACTTCATGCTTTAAATAGGGGGATATAAATGAAATCCTTACTATACTTCACTAAAAGGTTATACTCTTTTTCAGGGAAAATATTGATTATCAATCTGTTAGGCATGGTTTTAATCAGTATGCTAGAAGGAGTTGGTATTCTACTGCTAATTCCAATGTTAAGTGTTAGTGGGCTTATGCCAACGGATTCGGACATTTCAGCCCTCTCCGAGTTATTGAGTTTTATCACAAAAATACCGCCATCTTACTCATTAATTTTTATACTAACGATTTATTTTTTTATTGTTGCAGGACAAGCCATGTTGCAACGAAATATTACTAGAAGGAACGTGAAAATCCAAGTCGGGTTTATAAACCATTTAAGAATGGAAGCGTTCCGTGATGTATTACAGTCAAACTGGCACTTCTTCTTAAAGCATCGGAAATCGGATCTCATCACCTCACTTACGACTGAAATAGGTCGAGTGAATGGGGGGACGAGTATGTTCCTACAATTACTGACATCTATTATTTTTACCATTATTCAGCTTGGCATTGCTTTTTGGTTATCACCGTCCTTGACGATATTAGTATTATTTTCTGGAGTCGTTTTAGCTTTCTTATCTAGAAATTTTATAAAAAAATCAAAAAGTATAGGGAGTCAAACTTCTAAAATTGGCAGAGAGTATTTAGCTGGTATAACGGATAGTTTTAACGGCATTAAAGATATTAAAAGTAATTCTTTAGAGAGTTCAAGAAGCCGATGGTTAAAAGGATTGAGTGAAGAAATTGTAAAAGAACAAAGTGAATTAGTAAGAGTTAAAACAAACTCACAGCTTTTATATAAGTGTTCGTCAGCTGTCATTATAGCCGTTTTTATTTTTTTATCTATTAATATGTTTCGCAGTCAACCTGAACAATTGTTTTTAATCATTATTATTTTTTCTCGACTCTGGCCTAGATTTACAAGTATTCAAGCGAATATGGAACAACTTGCTACCACTATACCTGCTTTGGTCATTATCGAGGACCTTCTTCATCAATGTAGGAAGGCAAATGAATTTCCGCTGAAGCAAGGTACAGATAAAGTAATGCCATTAGCTGTTTCGGATAATATTGAGTTAATAAATGTAAATTTCCGTTATAATATAGATGATTCCAAGTATGCTATTAAGAATTCAAATGTAAAATTTCCAGCTAATGCAATGACTGCTATTGTAGGTCCTTCGGGCGCGGGGAAAAGCACATTAATTGATATTTTAATGGGGCTTAATCGGCCTGAAGAAGGGAAAGTGTTTATAGACGGTACCTTACTAACGGACGAAAAATTAGTTTCACTAAGGAAAGCAGTCAGTTATGTTCCACAGGATCCTTTTTTATTTAATGCATCCATCCGTGATAATTTGCTTATGCTTGAGCCGAATGCAAGTGAGGACGAACTTTGGGAGGCTTTGCACTTCTCAGCTGCTGCTGATTTTGTTAAGGGACTTTCTAACGGTATAGATACCGTAATTGGTGATAGAGGAATAAAACTATCAGGTGGAGAAAGGCAAAGGCTAGTCTTAGCAAGAGCAATATTAAAAAAACCGTCTATTTTGATACTAGATGAAGCAACAAGTGCACTTGATAGTGAAAATGAAGCAAAAATTCAAGAAGCAGTTGAAAAATTGAAGGGGAAAATGACGGTTATTGTCATTGCTCATCGTTTATCTACTATTCGAAATGCAGACCAAGTAGTTGTTTTAGATAAAGGGAAGATTGTTCAAATAGGAGGATTTTCTCAATTGGCAAAAGCAAAAAGAAGTTTGTTTAGTAATTTGCTTGAAAAACAAACGGGTATCACAGTTTAAGTACTTCAATTTATAGAAGTGTGTTTCTTTATATGCACCTTTTAGGCATGGAGAAAGGTCTTGAAAAGAATACCCCCTCAATATCAAACTGACTATTGGGGGGATTCTGTATGATTGTATTTAATTAAGCTTTTCAAAGCTATTAATTTTTGTAGAGAAGAAATAGGCAATTAGAAAAAGTAGAATATATACCCAAAAGGAATATCCGCTTCTCCAGTAAACAGGCTCATAAAATCCAATAAACTCTAATAATGGTTCTCCGATAAATGCTGCACTTCCCCCCCATATGACCCCTTTAATTAATGGGTTTGCTTTTGGCTTTATTTGAAGAGTAAAGAGCAAGCTGACTGGTATAATTGTAATATCCCATGGAATAAATTCCGGCGTAAATGGAGCAAACTTATAACGGTAATACCAAGCCCCTGTCAAAATCCCAATGGAATCCAAAATAATTGAAATGAGTGTAACGAAGAAAACACCAAATAATAATCGAGCAGCACTTCTTTTAGGTTTAAAAAAATACCAAATAATCCATGGAGCAAAAGTAAGGAAAATTAATAGCCACCACATTGGAGTGAAAAGGACGTACCCGTACCACCCTTCTTTTATTAAAACGTATGTGTTTTCCATAGATTTATAAGTATCAAGTAACAGCTTTTCGTAGTCAGCCTGTTGTTCCATAATTCTCTCCTTCCACTAAGGTAACGGTGTTCGATGAATATCTTTACTATTTATCACCAATTTGGCAATAAATCATTACAACTTCATATAACAAACGGTAAAATAAAAATGGAGTATATATTGTAAAATTTTTCTGTTATTTCCTAGTAAGAAAAGCTATTATTGAAAATAGGGATTTTTTGTAGGAGAGATTAGTATGCCAATTATGTTGCTAGATAATAGTCAACCGATACACTATCAATTTCATGAATGTAATGCAGATCATGCTGAAACCATTTTATTAGTTCATGGCTTGGGAGTGGATATGAATATTTGGGAGCCCATTATTGAGTATTTACTGCCTAACTATCATGTGCTTAGATATAATCTTCCTGGACACGGTACAAACCAAAAAGAACATGGGCAAGAGAAATGGACATGGGATTTTTTAACTGAAGAATTAGAGGCTATTTTAAATAAATTGCAATTACAACGCGTACATTTTGTAGGATACGGTGGAGGAGGCAATTTCGGTATTGAACTGGCTACAGTAAATAAACCGTACATCCAGTCACTTACCTTAGTTTCAACGCCCATTTTTTACCCACATGATCTAGGTGAAAGGGAATTTTACAAACGGGTTAGAGCTTTTAAACAAGGAAAGAAAGAATTTATAAACAGCATTATCCCAAATCTTTTTTATTATAAAGATGAGAGAAACATAAAAAAAGTTGTGAATATGCTCAAAGTAGTTAATGAAAATGATTATTTACAATTTTATCGATTATGTGGGGAAAGTGTATTAAGTTATTCTTCGAAAAAATTTAAAAGCATTTCTGTTCCAATTTTTAATGTAGTTGGTGAATATGATCCACTTTATCCACCAAAGTTGCACTTATTAGACATAAAGTATTTAACAGATGATCGATTTTTAATTGTTCCTAATGCTTCAAGCGCGATTATGATGGATCAAAGTGTGCTTCTCGCTCATTGGATTCGTGATTTTATTCATAAAGTAACACAGAAACAATATATTTCACTGCCCAAATCAGAATTTGGTGAAAAAATTGCTAAAGATTTGGAGAGTATCGTTGATGCAGGTATTCATCAGCTTCTTAGTAAAAATGTCATACAGGTTTCTTTCGTATCGACATTCTCGGTGAAGATAAATGGTCAATATGTTATGGGGAAATGGAATCAAAGGAAAGCAAAACAAATCTTTAGCTATATAGCTCTTCATAAAAATGTGACAAGAGACCAATTATTCGATATTTTTTGGCCTGGTTTAGAATTAAATAAAGCTAGAAATCAGCTTCGAGTTTCCTTGAATCATATTAAGGCGATACTAGAGGAGCATACAGGTAATGAGGTTGATCAATATTTAATGATTGAACGTGAAGGAATTTCTTTAGCAGTACGAACAAAAGTAGATTATGTACAGTGGTTAAATTGGTTTCGTAAAGTTGATGAATTTGAAAATATTCAACAGCACGTTAATGAAATTATTGAGGAGTTACACCTTCTACCAGATTCACTGTTTCCTAGTTTATATGATGAATGGGCATTAGAGCTTCGTACAAAACTTGAGAGTAGAGTTATTGAACTCTGTGAAGAATTATTGGATTGTAACCTAACTACTGATCAATCTATTGATATATTAAAAACGCTTATTAAATATCATCCTGCGGAAGAATTGTATTTTGATCAAATGATATATTTATTACAAAAAGAAAAAAAAGATATTGAAGCGGAATTTTATGAAGAGAAAAGGAAAGCTCTTTTATTAGATAAAGAAAATGTAAATAAAATGTGAAGAAAGTGAAAAAATTAAAAAACCTCATTCTTTTTCGAATAGAATGAGGTTTTTGTAATGTTAGTGTAATGGTCAATGTAGTAAGGTGAGAGTAACTTTAATTTCATGACGTGAATCAGGAGGTATAATATGGAAAAAATAAAGCTACAAGATCTTGATCAAGATAAAATTGACCAATTAAAAGCAAGTGTTAAAAATAATACATATACAGATGACGATTTTAAAGTATTGTTTGAAATATTTAAAAAATACGACAATGACATTAATTTGTACCAAACGAAAAAAATATGTGAATTTGTTCAATATTTACATGCTGTTAGACGTGAAGACAGGCTGGAGTCTGTTTTAATTCAATTTATAGAGAATATGGTTCCGCAAAGAAGTCATAATCAGTTAATGGCTAATAGCTTTAGCTATATAATCGGTGCATGAAAGTAAATACAATATATTTACGATATAGGCTTGTGAATAGTTTAGTTCGTAAACATACTCACCATAATGATCCAAATTTTGTTAGTATGTTTTTATGCTATTCATAACAGAGGAGTGAAAATAAATAATAGAGTATGTTAGAAGAGTTAAATTTCTATCTGTAGAAGTTAAAAAGCTTATCTCATGTAATGGTTATGTAATCATCACTCTCCTTTAATTACTAAGAAGGATGATTAATAAGGTACATAAGAATGTCACAATGGTCACCATTACATTTCAATAGATCATGAGAAAATAGGAAATATTTGTTTTTTCTTCGGAAATAATTATTGCTGTACATGTAACAATTATTTTCTATAAAAAATGCTGTTGCGTAATTATATATCAATAGGACGATAGTTCACCAATGATAGAACTTAAGATAATTGGTTATTAGCTAAGTTAGAAGTGCAAACAGTACAAAACAATCAATTTAGTAGTACAGTAAAAAATCCTCTATTCACAAATTCCTCGACTATGCGCTACTCTTAGAAAAACGCTGCTTTCAGTAACAAAGCAGCTATAATTAGTACAATATCCTTCCCTTGACCGTTCCCAAAATAGTGAAAATGTTTAATTTATACAAGTAGTAAAGTAAATTAGATCAAAGAAGATTAGTAGATATTGAATTTTATGTTCAGAATAGTGTAAATTTAGAAGAAGTGTATTCCCTAAATAATTATTTGTAAATGGAGAGGTTGAAGTCTATGAGAGAAGACAAGAAAGTAAACCCTATTATCGCTTTATGGGTTGGTGTAATTGCGGTCTCAACTTCTGCAGTATTAGTGAAAGCTTCTTCTGCTGAAGCGGGGGTTATTGCTTTTTATCGCCTGTTTTTTACGATTGTAATAATGTCTCCGGTCTTTTTGTTTAAATACCGACATGAACTCAACTTAATCACCAAGAAAGATTGGCTCTTTTCTGTAATATCGGGAATCTTTTTAGCATTTCATTTTATTCTTTGGTTTGAATCGCTAAATTATACTTCTGTAGCTAGTTCTACAGTGCTTGTTACACTGCAGCCACTATTTGCATTTGCAGGAACATATCTATTCTTTAAGGAGGCAATAAGTCTTAAAGCAATCGTTGCAGGTGGTATTGCTATAAGTGGTAGTATCTTAATTAGTTGGGGTGACTTTAGAATTAGTGGTCTAGCTTTATGGGGGGATATTTTAGCCTTACTCGCTTGTGCCCTTGTCACTGGGTATTTGTTATTTGGACAACATGTTAGAAAGCGCCTATCCCTGACAACGTATACATTTGTTGTCTATAGTATTAGTTCTGTCGTCTTATTTTTTTATGTGTTAATCAAGGGCGAGAATTTTATCTCCTTACCTAAGGAAGATTGGGTATATTTTTTGCTTTTAGCTATCGTCCCTACTTTATTAGGTCATACCCTCTTTAACTGGTCGTTAAAATGGATTAGTACCTCGACGATTTCAATGGCCATTTTGTTAGAACCAGTAGGTGCTTCCTTGTTAGCTTATTATTTCTTGGCTGAGACTGTATCATACTATCAAGTGCTTGGTGGAGGAATTATCATACTGGGAATAGCGATATTTTTAATAGATGAAAGAACAGCTAGGAAAAAACGAGAAACCTCATTTACTAAAGGAGAGAAAGATGATTATTCGAAAGGCGCAGTCTAGTGATGGAGAGGGTATTGCAAAAGTACATGTAGAAAGTTGGCAAACCACTTATCAAGGAATATTGCCACAGTCATATTTATCCACTTTAGATGTGGATAATAAAATAAAAATGTGGAGGAACATATTAGCACATTCTCACCATACTTATGTTGCAGAATGCGAAGGGAGAATAGTAGGGTTTGCTAGTTTCGGTAAGGGCAGGACGAATATTGCTGATGCTGAATTATATGCCATTTATTTATTACAAACTCATCAAAAAAAGAAAATAGGGCAGAAACTTCTCCATTATGCTATTTCTATATTATTGAGCGAAGGGTACAAATCATTATTTACATGGGTGGTAAATGAGAACTCTTCTATTCAGTTTTATAAAAAACTTCAAGGAGATCTAATAAAAGAAAAGCAGGTAGAAATAGGTGGAAAATTATTAATTGAAACAGCAATCGTGTGGGAAGATCTGCAGCAGTTGCAAAATGTTCTCTCAATTGATTAAATAATAGACAATTTAATTAAGAAACCAATAGCACATGAAAGAAAACGACACAGCCATAGTGGTCGAAAAAATAAATGTTCCACCATGGACTTTTTCGGTAGAATCGAAAATCCTTAGAGCTTCAATGTAAGAATAGCAAAATAAATAGATAGCCGAGATGTACGATATATAAAAAGCGAGCAGAGTTAACATCATCAATCTCCTTTCAATAATATGGTTTTTACTAGAGTTATGCTGGGATTGAAAAAATATGATAGAAAAGATAGTAATGAAAAAATATTAAAAAGACTATTGCAAGGTTCATATATTCGTGATATATTATTACTCGTCCGAAAGATTCCATGAAAAAATGAAAGAGATTAAAAAAACTTTTTCAAAATAATGATTGACTTCTTTTGGAGGGTATGGTAAATTATAAAAGTCGCCTCGGAGCGATAAACATTGAACTTTGAAAACTGAAAAGACGAAACGTCAACGTTAATTCTAAAACGTAAGAACTTAGTTCTTACACAAAACATGAGCAAGTCAAACTACTTTTATGGAGAGTTTGATCCTGGCTCAGGACGAACGCTGGCGGCGTGCCTAATACATGCAAGTCGAGCGGACTGATGGGGAGCTTGCTCCCCTGACGTCAGCGGCGGACGGGTGAGTAACACGTGGGCAACCTACCTATAAGACTGGGATAACTTCGGGAAACCGGAGCTAATACCGGATAATCCTTTTCACCTC